>JAFQOX010000069.1 GCA_017412045.1 Clostridia bacterium | reverse complement strand
GCTAAATAAGATGGTGGGAATCGATGCAGTCCCGACGGTGCACCCCGCCGAAGGCAAGGCTTCCATTCGCACATGGCTCCCCGAATAGCCGACGGCGTCCGAAACCGTGCCGGCGGTTTCGGCAAGCAATATCGTACTCTGATTTGCCCTGCAAATCAGAGTGCATTTGCGCAGAGTCCGGCGGGATTCGCGGTACTTTGCTCCCGCACGCACCGGCGATCCAACCGCAGGTTGGTTTACTTCTTTTTGGTACTTTTTCTTTTAAAGAAAGAAAAAGTACGTCGTTCTCCCTTATCAAAGGGAAAAACTTATGAAAATAACTCCGTCGGCAGACAAAGAAAAAGCAAGCGTTTTGCTTTAAGATTTTTCCCTCTCAGCGGAAATAGACGTAATAAACGACGATGGTGCGCACGGCGCCTCCGTTTTCGAGGTCGGGGGCGGTCAGGATCGCGCCCTCCTTGCTGAGAAGCTCGGACGCTTGCAGCTCCTTGACGTTGCAGCGGAAAATGACGCGGTTGTCCGCGCTGACGATAAATTCGCCGTTGCGGATATTGAAGCCTCCGTCACGCCCGATGACCAGCTCGGTCTCGCCTTCGCGCTCGGTGACGTAGCGAAGTCTGTGGACGGCTATCTTTTTTGCCATCTCCATGCGGAAGGATGCGGAATCCTCCGGTTTTTTCTTTTTGAACATATTCATCAGTGACATCAGTATGATCCTCCGTTGATCGGTTGCGCGGTCCTTTGACCGCGAATTGCATTTCGTGAACATATTGTAGCATAAATCCGAAAAAAATACCATAATTTTTAGAAAAATTTACAAAATAAGTGTTCACAAACGGGAAAACTTGTGATATAATACTTTCAACCTTGCGCAAAAAAAGAAAATGAAAGAATTTGATTGATTTGCCGTATCACAAAAGAAAGGAAAGTTTATTTGTATGAATACCGAAAACAATCCGGAAAACGTGCTTTCGGAAGCGGCGGCTCCCGCGCCGGCGAAGAAGAAAAGAAAGAACGTTTTCAAGATGAACGGAAAAGGCTTCGAAAGCGCCTATCTGGTCGCCGCCTTCATCATTCCGTTTATGATCATGCTTGCCGTTTACGTCTGCATGGAGAAGCACCCCTTTGGCAACAACTCCGTGCTGACGCTGGATATGCAGGCGCAGTACGTTTATTATTTTGAAGCGCTCAGACGCTTGCTCACGGAGGGCGGAAGCTGGCTCTATTCGTGGGAGCGTACGCTCGGCGGCGAATTCATGGGTATCGTTGCCTATTACGCGGCGAGCCCCTTCAATCTGATCCTCGTGCTTTTCCCGAAATCCATGATCCCCGACGCCATCATGTTCATCCAGCTGACCAAAATCGGCGCGATGGGCGTGACCTTTGCTTACTACCTCAGAAAAACCAGAAATACCTCCGATATGATCTCCGTCACCTTCGGCGTGATGTACGCGCTCTCCGCCTACGCGGTCGTCCATCTCTGCAATATCATGTGGCTGGACGCGATGGTATTTCTCCCGCTTCTGATCCTCGGCGTGGAATCCATGATCCGGGAAAGAAAGTTTATCCTCTATACCGTCTCCCTGGTGCTGATCTTCTGTACGAACTATTACATCGGCTATATGTGCGCGATCTTTACGTTCGTCTACTATCTGTACTACTTCTTCCTCGTGCGCGGCGAGCTGGCGCAGAATGAGAAGGCGAAAAGCGGTCCCTTCCTGAAGCGCCTGTTCTGCTCCAACGGCTTCGAGACGCTCGTGCGCTTCGGCGTGTTCACGGTGCTTGCGCTGATGATCTCCGCCTTTGTGCTGCTCTGCGCGATCTATTCGCTCAGCTTCGGTAAAACGGATTTCTCCAATCCGAATTTCGCGCCGACGATGAACTTCGATTTTCTCGACCTTTTCGTCAAGATGCTGCCCGGCGCCTTCGACACGGTACACCCCGACGGTCTGCCGATGATCTATTGCGGCGTGCTGGCGCTGATCGCGATCCCGCTTTTCTATATGTCCCCCGCGATCTCGAAAAAGAAAAAAGCCCTCTCCGCCGTCGTGCTCGGCTTCCTCGTGCTCTCCTTCATGGTCAATACGGTTGACCTCGTGTGGCACGGCTTCTCCGCGCCGAACTGGCTGGAGTTCCGAAATTCCTTCCTCGCGATCTTCTTCCTGCTCGTCCTCGCCTGCGACGGCGTGCGTACGCTGAAGAAGATTCCCGTCGGTAAGGTCACGGCGGTCGGCGTCGCGCTCTGCGCCCTGATCATGATCGTACAGAAATTCGGCTATACGTTCCAGCAGGGCCCCGACGTGAAGGTGCTGGACGATGCCAAGTGCATCCTGTTCTCGGTCGCGCTCGTGATCATTTACGCCGTGATCCTCTATTTCATGAAGCAGCCCAAGTGGGAAGCGCTGGCTTCCTTTGCGCTGGCGGCGATCGTCTGCGTGGAAATGTTCCTCGGCTCTCTGATGAACGTCGTCGATCTGGAGGAGGACGTCGGCTCGATCCGCTACAGCAACTGGCTTTCCGACAGCGGAAAAACGGAATACGCCAGCGGCTACGTCGGCTCCGTCAAGCGTCTGGAACAAATCGTGAATAAAATTCAGGAGATGGATACCTCCTTCTACCGTATGGAAAGCACGGTCTACCGCAAAAAGGGCGGTGTCAACGAGCCCATGGCGGTGGGTATGAAGGGCATCTCCCACTCGACCTCCACGCTGAACGAATCCGTGATCAAGCTGCTGAAGAAATTGGGCTACGCTTCCGAGAGCCACTGGTCGAAATATATCGGCGGTACGCCCGTCAGCGACGCGCTGCTCGGCATCAAGTACGTGGTGACCAAGGACAATCAGATCGACCCCAACATCTATTCCGAAGCGGCTTCCGCAGACGAATATTACGAATATATCCCCAATACGACGAAGATTTACGCCATGCAGAACACCAAGGCGCTTTCCCTCGCCTACGGTGTCAGCACGAGAGTGCTGGAGATCCGGGATTTCCTGAAGGAGCCGAAATATTTCAGCGCGATCGAATTGCAGAACGATCTGATCAATACCATGCTCTCCGAGGTAATGGTCACGCCCAACGTATGGCGCGGCATCTACACCGCTCCCGAACCGGAGGGATGCAAGATGGGCAGGTTTACGAACAACCACCCCGTTCTGAATGAGAAGGGCGAGGAGGAAACGGTCCAAAACCGCTATTACTGCTTCGAGGATGCGGACAACGAGGGAACCGTCCGCTTTGATTTTGAAGCGAAGCAGGACGGCGATATCTATATGCACATTCCCGGCTGTCTGTTTCTCGATAGCATGAATATGTGTAAGATCTACGTCAACGACGTCAAGCTGGATCCCAACGTGAACGCCGCAGACTACTTTACGAACGAAACGTGGACGGCGGTCAATATCGGTTACTTCGAGAACGGCGAAAAGATCACCGTCCGTCTGGAATTCTCCGGTGGTAAGCTCTATCTTTCCGACGAATCTCCCTACTATTTCTATTATATCGACTACGCGAGACTGAACACCGCCTTCGAGAAGTTCTTCGACTCCTCCATGTATATCGAGGAGTACGGTAACGATTACGTGAAGGGCGTCATCGACCTTCCCGTCGGTCAGGAGCTGATCTTCACGACGATCCCCTACGACGAGGGCTGGAAGGTCTATATTGACGGCGAAGAGGTCGAGGGCGTGATGGCGCTGGATTCCCTGCTCGCAGTGCCCTCCACCGCAGGCTTCCATGAGATCGAATTCGTATACCGTCCCGACTGCGCGGTATACGGCGGTCTGATCTCCGTCATCGGTATCGTCCTCTTTGCGCTCCTCATCGTTTGGAGCCGTTTGCGCCGCACCCGCCGCACCGTCGCGTGCGAAGTCGGCAAGACCGCGCATTTCTTCCATCACGCGGGCGACGAAACGGGCAAATGGCTGCTGGAAGCGGGCGAGGCTTGCGACTGCGCTTCCGAAAGCGCCTCCGACGCGCCCAACGAGCCCGACGAGCCCGAAACAAAGGGAACGGAGGATGCCGGCGAAAATTGCACCGCATCGGAGGATGCCGACGAAAACGCCCCCGCATCGGAAGAATAATCTGCAATTGCTATGGGATGGTAAGGGATTGCTTTTCATACTGTATCTGTGAGAAACAATCCCTCCGTCTTTTGCTACGCAAAATCCACCTCCCTTTACACAAGGGAGGCTTTTTAAAATAACGTGAGTCCGATGAAATCGGGAACGGTAAATTCTTGTTTGCGCCAAAGGCGCAAACAAATTCGGAATTAGGAATTCGGAATTAGGAATTAGGAGTGGGCAAACGAATGCGGAATTCGGAATTCGGAATTAGGACTTAGGAATTAGGAATTCAGAAAGGCTTGGACATTGTATTGAAAATCGTACTTTTTGCGCTGAACGGCTCTTACTCGCATACGAATCTTGCCGTTCGCGCGATCGGATATTCCCTGCGCGCGGCGGGCGAGGACGCCGTGATCGTGGAAAAAAATCTGAAGGATACGAGACTCTCCGTTCTGGAGACGCTCGTATCGGAAAACGCCGACGTTTACGGCTTTTCCACCTATATATGGAACGCGCCCGAAATGTTCGCCTTCGCCTCGGAGGTGAAAACGCTCCTGCCGTCCGCCGTGACCGTATTCGGCGGTCCCGAGGTCTCCTTTGCGGACGAGGGCTTTTTCGACCGTCACCCCGAGGTTGATACCGTGATCGCGGGCGAGGGCGAGGAAGCCTTTCCTCTCCTCGTCAAAGCGATGGCGAGAGGCGAGGACTGCCGCCGCCGCGTGATCTGCACGGGGCCGTACCGCGGCTTTACGGAGAGCGGCATCTATTACGGCGAGATCGGCGAAGAACCGCGCGGGCTCGTATATTACGAATCCGTGAGGGGCTGTCCCTTTTCCTGCGCGTACTGTCTGTCCTCCCGTTCGGAGGGCATACGCGCGAAATCCGTGGAGAAAACGCTCTCGGATCTTCTCGCCTTTGAAAAATTCGAGCATATCCGCACGGTGAAGCTGGTCGACCGCACGTTTAACTTTGACCGCAGCCGCGCGAAAGCGATCTGGCGCGCCCTGTCGGACGCGCGGTATACGAAGGAATATCACTTCGAGGTATCGGCGGCGCTTCTGGACGAAGAAAGCTTCGCCGTGCTCGCCGCCGCGCCGAAGGGAAAATTCCGCCTGGAGATCGGCGTGCAAAGCACGAATCCCGAAACGATCCGCGCGATCGGGCGCGCGCTGGACACGCAGAAAACGCTGACGGCGCTGGAGCGCCTGCACGAAAAGGGCAATCTGCACGTGCACGCGGATCTGATCGCGGGACTTCCGCTGGAGGATTACGCTTCGTTTTCCGACTCGTTCGACGACGTTTACGGCAAGGGCAACGTGCTCCAGCTCGGGATCCTCAAGCTTCTGCGCGGCTCCCGTATGCGTGAGGAGGCGGAGCAATACGGCATTCTGTACTCGCCCCAACCGCCCTACCGCGTGCTGAAAACGGATGTACTTTCGTTTTCGGAGCTGATGCGTCTGGAACGGATCGACGGACTCAACGACCGCTTCTCAAACAGCGGCAAGTTCGCGTATACCTTCCCGTATCTGCCGAAGGCGGCGGGCTCGCCCTTCCGCTTTTTCGACGGGCTCTGCGACTTCGCAGATGAGCGCTTCGGTTGCAGGGAGATCGCGCGCTTACCGCAAACGGAGGCGTTCCGTCTGCTGTGGGAATACGCTTCCCTCTTGTGTGAGCAGGGCGTGCCTCTCCCGCTGAACGAGGTCAGGGAGCGGCTGGCGATGGATTTTCTGCTCGGCGAAACGAGAAGATTGCCGCCGTTTCTGTATACGCAGACCGTGAGCCCCGAGGAAAAATACCGCGCGCTCTCGTCCGTCGAGGCAAAGCGCCGCCCTGCCTGCGAAACGGTACGCTTCCCTTGGCTTTCTCCCCATATCGCCATCGTTGACCGCGTGGGTAAGACGGTGGAGATTCCGGAATAGAAGGCGGTTAGAGATAAATTCTTGTTTGCGCCAAAGGCGCAAACAAATTCGGAATTCGGAATTAGGAGTGGGCAAACGAATTCGGAATTCGGAATTCGGAATTAGGAATTCGGAGGGGTCAAACGAATGGTTTGGTAAAATCCTGTTTGAAGGTTCGTTAACACATCTCTTGATGCACGGAAAGCACAGATTCTGTTAGCCTTCCCTTGTGAGGGAAGGGGGACCTCTCAACGCAGTTGAGAGGTGGAAGGGTAGTTGATAAATGCATCGATCTTCTTTGCTGTCTATGATCATAAGTAAAAACCTCAACTTGTCACAACGGACATAACGAATATCAATCCTTTCATTGACTACCCTTCCGTCTTGCGTTGCAAGCCACCTTCCCTCGCAAGGGAAGGCTAACGATCCTTTTATTTTCGTC
>JAFQOX010000002.1 GCA_017412045.1 Clostridia bacterium | reverse complement strand
ATTTTCGCAATGGTTTTGTATTTGATGGAAACAAGAACACATTGCCTCCCTCTGCACATTATGCGAAGCATAATGTAGGAGGTGTCAACCGCATGGTTGACGGAGGGAGAGAGAACCCACTAAACAAGAATTTATCGTTCCGCTCCACCTTACTTAATAAACAAGGGTCTCCGGCACAAGGGCGTCAAAGCCCCCGAAATCGCCCTCGGTAAAATCCACGGCGACGAGCGCGCGCCTGGTCTCCCAGCGCCGCCCCGAACGGAGCGCGACCATTTCGGGCACCGCCGCGAGCAGGATGCCGTCGCCCGCGACCGTCCGCCCGGGGATCACACGAAGCCTGCCCGCTTCGGGAAGCGTGAGAGAAGCCGCGCCGTTTTTCATCGCCGCGAGCAGACTTTTCGGCAGGATCCTCGCCGCCTTTCCCTTGAGAAAGATGACGGGCGTTCCCGAAACGGGCTCCTCCAGCAGATTGCCGCTGTCCACCAGCGCCGTAAATTCCCCTTCCTTGCCGTCAAAGCGCATACGCACGAGACAGGCTCTCTGCGACCGCTTCCGTCGGAACGCCTTTCCGAGCGCCCACGTGATCAGCGCGGAAAGCAGGGCGAATACGGCGAATCTCCAGACGGGCAGATCGCCGTAGACCGTCGCGATCGTCCCGCCGATCTCCAGATAGGAAACGGCGTCTCCGAGCTTCAGAAAGGCGGAGGTCATGATGCCCCCGATCAGCATACTGACCCCGAAGGTCAGCCCCACGCCCGTCAGATACGTGCGGAAGCTCCGAAAGCCGAAGGCGATCAGGCACATCAGACAAAGAACGCCGAGCGTAAGCGCCGTCTGCTTCCATTTTGAGAGGCGGATCAGAAGCTCCAGCACGCCGTACAGCGCGCCGACCGTCGCGCCGAAGATGACCCTTTTGGCATCCATCAGAAAATGCATGAGCCTGCCCACGATATAAAGCGATAAAAAATCCATACTGAAATTGACGATAAAAAGAACGTCCGCGTAAATCTCCTCTTCCATTGCGATTTCCTTTCCCCGATTCTCCACGTTTTCAATTCGTTATGGAAACATTATACACGGGCGGATATGAAAAATCTGTCGAAAGCGGGAAGATCCTTTTCGTTTTCTGCAAAGATTTTTTCTTTTACGAAGAAATTTCCCTTCACAAACTTGATTTTCCGAATATAATATGTTATATTATTGCTTAATGAAACTTTACAGGAGGATAAAATTGATTCGTTTATTAGCAAAATTATTCATTCGGGATTACAAGAACATTGATTCTCCCAAGGTCAGAAACGCGTACGGCTCTCTTTGCGGCATTCTGGGCATCATTCTCAACGTCATTCTGTTCGGCATTAAATTTTTCGCGGGCTGGCTCAGCGGCGCGATCTCCGTCATGGCTGACGCCTTCAACAATCTGACCGATGCAGGCTCTTCCCTGATCACGCTGATCGGCTTCCGCATGGCGGAGCAAGAGCCCGACAAGAACCACCCCTTCGGACACGGCAGAATCGAATATATCTCCGGTCTGATCGTCTCCATGATCATCATCCTCGTCGGCTTCGAGCTCGGAAAGTCCTCCGTGGAAAAGATCATTTCCCCGGAAGCGCCCGTATTCAGCATCGCCGCGCTCGTCATCCTGATCTGCTCCGTGCTGATCAAGGCTTACATCGCCGTCTATAATTTCAGAATCGGCAAACAGATTTCGTCATCCGCCATGCGCGCGACGGCGCACGACAGCCTCTCCGACTGCATCGCCACGAGCGCGGTTCTGGCTTGCCTGCTGATCTCGCATTTTGCCAATATCAATATCGATGCGTACTGCGGCATCGTCGTTTCCGTTTTCATTCTGATCTCGGGCATCCGCTCCGCCAAGGAAACGATGGACCCCCTGCTCGGAACGCCTCCCGAACAGACGCTGATCGACGAGATCTCCGGCATCGTCTACGCGCACGAGGGCGTGGAGGGCATTCACGACCTGATCATCCACGACTACGGCCCCGGGCGCATGATGATCTCCCTGCACGCGGAGGTCCCCGCCGATGCCAATCTCATCGAAACGCACGACATGATCGACAATATCGAGAAGGATCTTCGCCGCAAGCTCGGCTGTGACGCCGTCATCCATATGGACCCGATCGCCACCGACGACGAGCATACGCTGGAGGTCAAGGAAAAGATCGTCGCTCTGCTCGGATGCGTGGATGCCAGACTCACCCTGCACGACTTCCGCATGGTCAAGGGTCCCACGCACACCAACGTGCTTTTCGACCTCGTCGTTCCCTTCGATCTTCAGAAGAGCGAAAAGGAGCTTCGCGCGAACGTCCAGACCATCGTGAAAACGATCGACGAAAATTATTATTCCGTCATCAATATCGACAAATCCTACGTATGATATTCCTGAAAGACACCGCTTCGGCGGTGTCTTTCTCTTATGCCGGCAGCGCTTTCCGCTTTATGATTTCAAAACGATAAGATCTCCGTCCCCGGCATACACGCGGCTTGAAAAAACTCCTCGTACTCCCGTGTAAACGGCTGTTCCGACTCCGATGCCTTCCGTGACCTCTTTAACCAGCTCGAGATAAACCGTCTGTAGCCCGAAGATTTTTGATTTTCCGGATTCTCATTCAGCCACTGTTGCATCTCGTGAAACTCCTTCGAAAAATCCAGTCCGGGGAATTCGGCTTTCCAATTCTCCAGCTCCTTCCGTGAAACGGAAACCGTCTTACCGTCTGAAAAAGATAAAAACGCTTTGGTGGCTTCGTCGTCGTCCGTTTTTTTCGAAAAATCCCATGCGGAGCCGCTGTCCCATGGGTTTTCCCGCAACGTGATATCATCAACATGAACATTAGCATCATCATTTATATTATCATTGGTATTTACGTTAACATTATCATTAAGGTTTTCGTTGGGTTTTTCAGCAGAATCCGTATTCGTTTTTTTCGAGGCATCCTTTCTTGGACGTCCACCCTTTTTGCCATTTTCAACGGAGGCGCAATATCTCGCTTTTGCGGCGTCGATATTCGCTTTCGCAATCACAAACATTCCGTTCGCGTGATAGTCCAGTCCGACGGGGATTTCATTGTAAAAGCCGTAACGGCAGATGGCATCGATCACTTGCATTTTCTCCCCGGTGGGCCAGCCCTCCAGCCCGGCATAGACGCTTTCATAAAATACAAAGCTTTTGTTTTCTGTCATATGCTTCCTTCCTTTTTTCGGTATATTTTTTCTAACGTGCACGTTTGATGGTTTTATTATATCACAGGAGGTTTTCATAAGAAAAGCCCCCCTCCCCTCCGGTTTATGAAAAATACTTAGCCCTTTTCATCTTTTTTCATCTTTTTCAAATCATTGCAAACAGAGAACGGAATTGCATACACGCTCCTATAACAAAAAAGACGTCTCCGCACGGAGACGTCCCGGACTGTCGAAAAAGCCATGTAGAAAATTCAAAAATAAAAAGTTGCACAAAGCCGGAAAGGCTCCCTCTGGGAGGGAGCTGGATTTTGCGAAGCAAAAGACTGAGGGAGAGTGCGTGATTCAAGAATTTTGGATTGGATTT
>JAFQOX010000068.1 GCA_017412045.1 Clostridia bacterium | reverse complement strand
TTTTCAAAAGCCTTATTTGCACGCGGGCTCCTTCCGCCTCGTAAACTCGGCACCTTCCTCCCGGAGGAAGGCTTTTTAGCATCTCATCTTTTGGCGAAATTGACGAAACTGAATTTTTTAACTGACTTTTTCGACAGTCTGGGATCCGTGAAGCGTGCTTCACGGATTTTTTTGTACCATAGGAAATTGCGCAAATTCGACCTCGCCGTTTTGTATTGTTTGAATATAGGCTAAACTGCGGTAGGCGAGAAACTTCCTGCGGGCGTTGCCCGCTTTTTTGTACCGTGGGAATTTGCGCAAAACCGATCCTGCGATCTGAAAACGAGAAAATTTATACGAAAAACGGCGGATCCTTCGAAAAAAATAGGGTAAAATCGGAGAAAATGGTAAGAATTTCTTTCTCTTTTTGCATTGTATTGACTTTTTTGCAAAAAAGAGTTATAATATATAAGAATCATATCAGAAAGGAAAGGTCATCATTATGGCATCGATTACACGCCGCGCGGCAAGAGAATGCGCGTTGAAAGCGCTGTACAGCTTTTGTTTCAACAAGGAGGAGGATCCCTCCATGCATTTTGCATTGATTTGCGCGGAAGCGGAAATTCCCGCGAACGATTTTGCGGCTTCGCTTTTCTGCGGAGCGCAGGAGCATTTGACTGAAATTGACGGGAAAATCGAGGAGCACGCGAGAGGCTGGAAATTGGAGAGAATTTCCCGTATGTCGCTGTCGATTCTTCGTCTCTGTACATATGAGCTCATGTTTACCGACGTACCCAAGCCCGTCGCTCTGAACGAGGCGGTCGAGCTTGCCAAGAGATACGACACCGATGAAGCGCCTGCTTTCATCAACGGCGTGCTGAACTCCGTCGCAAGAAGTCTGGGAGATTCGAAGAAATGAGAGTCCTCGGTATTGATACAAGTAACTATACCACGTCAGTCGCTTTGGCAGGAGAGGACGGATTCCGCCAGAGCAGAAAAATTCTTTCCGTCGGCAAAGGAGAGTGCGGGCTTAGACAAAGCAACGCGCTTTTTTTGCATACGGTCAACCTTCCCGAAATGATGGAAGCGCTCAGACCGATGGGAAAGATCGATGCCGTCGCATACAGCGCGTATCCCCGTGACGTGGAGGGATCGTATATGCCCTGCTTTCTCGCGGGACAGGCGGCGGCGCATAGCGTGGCGGCGGCGCTGGACGTTCCGCTCTACCGCTTCTCCCATCAGGCGGGACATCTGATGGCGGCGGTCAGGACCTGCGGCGACGAATCCGTGGGACGAAAGCCCTTCCTCGCCTTCCACGCCTCGGGCGGAACGACGGAGCTGCTGCTCGCAAAGCCCGACGAAGAGGTGGGATTTTCCGCGGAGATCATCGGATGCACGAAGGATATTTCCGCAGGTCAGCTCGTGGACAGAGTGGGCGTTATGCTTGGACTTTCCTTCCCCTGCGGCGGGGAGCTGGAGAAGCTTGCCGCGCAGAGCCGAGCGAAAAAAATTCCCGCGAAGATCTGCGTGCGCGGGGCGGATTGCAATATTTCGGGCGCGGAAAATACGGCGGCGAAGATGCTGAAGGACGGCGCTCCTCGCGAGGACGTTGCAAGATTTGCCATTGAATTTGCAGGAAAAACGATCCTTGCCATGTCGCAGGCGGCAAGGGAAATCTATCCCGACCTTCCGATCATTTACGCGGGCGGTGTGATGAGAAACGCGATCATCAAGGGAATGCTGGCGAAATCGCTCCCGAACGTGCTGTTTGCCGATACGGCGCTTTCTTCGGACAACGCCGTCGGTACGGCGTATCTCGGCTTGGAGAAATATCTCCGCGAGACGGCAAAATAATTTTGATTGGAACGGAGAATTTCATGCAAAAGAGAATCATTACGGTTTCGGAGCTTAACGAGTATCTCAAAATGCTTTTTGAATACGACGAGGTTCTGCGGAATATTTATATCAAGGGTGAGATTTCCAATTTTACCAATCATTATAAAACGGGGCATTTCTATTTTTCGCTCAAGGACGCGGGCGGTTCGGTCAGAGCGGTGATGTTCAGAGGAAACGCTTCCAAATTGAAATTCATGCCCGAAAACGGTATGCGTGTGATCGTCGGCGGCAGAGTCAGCGTCTTTCCGCGTGACGGTCAATATCAGATCTACGTGGACGTGATGGAGCCGGACGGCATCGGCGCGCTCTATCTGGCGTACGAGCAGCTCCGCGCAAAATTGGAGAAGGAGGGGCTTTTTGCCGCTTCGAGAAAAAGACCGCTTCCCAAGCTTCCGCAAAGGATCGGGATCGTGACTTCTCCGACGGGCGCCGCCATACGGGATATGCTCCATATCGCGGGCAGACGCTTCCCCGCGGCGGAAATCGTTCTCTATCCCGCGCTCGTGCAGGGCGCTGACGCGCCCGCGAGCATCATGCGCGGTATACGGTATTTTAACGTGAAAAAAGCGGCTGACGTCCTGATCATCGGACGCGGCGGCGGCTCGATCGAGGATCTGTGGGCGTTTAACGATGAAAATCTCGTCAGAACGGTCGCGGCATCGGAGATTCCGATCGTTTCCGCGGTCGGTCACGAAACGGATTTCACGCTCTGTGATTTTGCGGCGGATCTGCGCGCGCCGACGCCGTCTGCGGCGGCGGAGCTCGTCGTTCCCGACAGAGCGGAGCTGGCGGCTTATCTGAAGCAGCTCGACGAGAGAATTTCGCTCGGAATGTCCCGTAAGCTTTCGCGGAGCCGCGACCGCCTGGCAGTGCTTGCATCGTCCCGTACGCTGACGGACCCGATGGCTGTCATTGACGATAAGCGCATGGCGCTGATGATGGAGGAGCGCGCTCTGCATACGCGCATGGAGCGGATTCTGGAGGCAAAACGCGCTGCTTTTCAGTATAAAACGGCAAAGCTGGAGGCGCTGAATCCCCTCGCCGTCGTGGCGAGAGGCTACAGCACTGTTTTTGACCGTCGGGGCGTTCTGGTCAAAAGCACCGCTCAGCTGGAGACGGGGGACAGGATCTCCGTTTCCCTGGCGGACGGTAAGGTATACGCTCTGGTTGATAAAATAGAATCTGACCATATACAGGAGGGAGATCAAGATGGCGGAAAGAAAGAAGAAAACGTTTGAATCGTCGCTTGCGCGCCTGGAAGAGATCGTAAAGGCAATGGAAAGCGGAGACGCCATGCTGGACGAATCCCTTTCTCTTTACGAAGAAGGCGTGAAGCTGATCCAATTTTGCACGAAGGCGCTGGACGATGCCGAGCAGAAGGTAAAGATTTTGCAGAAGGGCGAGGAAGGCGCGTTGGTTGAAGTAGACTTTATCAAAACGGAGGGCTCGGCGCAATGAAAGAGGAATTGAAACGCAGATTGCGGGAGAACGCCGCGCTCGTTGACGGCGCACTTGCGGAATATCTGAAAACGCCGGATCCGGATCTGGACCTTTTATACGAATCCATGCGATACAGCGCGCTTTCGGGCGGTAAGCGGATCCGCCCGTTTCTGACGCTGGAATTCTGCCGAATGTTCGGCGGTACGGCGCAGACGGCTCTGCCCTTTGCGTGCGCGATCGAATGCGTGCACGCTTCTTCGCTGATCCACGACGATATGCCCTGCATGGACAACGACGACCTTCGACGCGGAAAGCCGACCAATCACGTCGTTTTCGGCGAGGATATCGCGCTTCTGGCGGGCGATGCGCTGATTACCAAGGGCTATGAGCTGGCTTCGGAGAATTACCTTGTAGACCCACAGATCGCGCTGAAGGCAACGGCGATGCTGCTGAAAAACGCGGGCGCCGTCGGTATGATGGGCGGTCAGCAGATCGACCTCTGGGGCGAAACGCATTTCGTGGATTTTCCGCTCCTTCTCAAAATGCACGCGAAGAAAACGGGCGCGCTGATCATCGCTTCCGCTAAGCTCGGATGCTTTGCGGCGGGTATCGCCTCCGAGGATGACGAGCGTATGCGGAGCGCCGCTCTGTACGCGGAAAATATCGGTCTTGCCTTCCAGGTCATCGACGATATTCTGGATGCGACGAGCGACGACGAAACGCTGGGCAAGCGCGTACACGCGGACGCGAAAATGGAAAAGACGACGTTCCTTTCCGAAATGACGATTGAAGAAGCCTTCCGTTATGCGGAGGAAAAAACGAATAAAGCCATCGATGCAATCAAAAAATATGAGAACAGCGAGATCCTGACGGAGCTTGCAAGCTATTTGCTGTACAGAAAGAAATAATCCGTTTCCCGACCGTCCGGTCGGGACGTTTCCATAACGTGGTGAAAGGTGAATTCTTATGACGACGCATGATACCAATCTCGAAAAAATCCTGCGTGACGCGGGACAGATGCATTTGCTCTCGGATTTCGACGGACTTTCCGATGCCGAACGCGACAATCTGACGAAGGAAATTACGGCGATCGACTTCACTATTTTTGAGCGGGCGAAATTTTTTGATGAAAAAAACTACGAAAGTCTGGCGCCCATTCCCATTTTTTCGTCTGAACGGGCAGAAGAAGAAAAAGAAACGCTGGAATCCATCGGCCTGGGCGCGATTGCCGAGGGCAAGGCGGGCGCGGTGCTTCTGTGCGGAGGACAGGGAACGAGGCTCGGTTATCCGCACCCGAAAGGGATGTTCAATATCGGACTTCGCCGTGAAATTTCCATATTTTCCTTGCATTTCCGTTATCTGAAGGAAGTGGCGGAAAGAGCGGGCGCGTGGTTTCCGATCTATATCATGACGAGCATTTACAACCGTCGGGAGATTGAGGAATTTCTGAAGGAAAAAGCATTTTTCGGGTACGATCCTTCGCTGATCTTCTTTTTTGAGCAGAATATGGCACCCGCGACGGATTTTGACGGTAAGATCTATAAAAGCTCTCCGTCTACGCTCGAGCTTGCGCCCGACGGAAACGGCGGTTGGTTCTCCGCGCTCGTTTCCTGCGGCTATCTGGACGACGTCAGACGCCGCGGCGTGGAATGGCTCAACGTGGTTTCGATCGACAACGTTTTGCAGAAAACAGTCGATCCGCGCTTCATCGGCGCGACGATCGCCGCAGGCGCTTGCTGCGGCGCGAAGGTCGTGAAAAGAGCAGACCCCGACGAACGCATCGGGCTGATCTGTGAAAACGACGGTCATCCCTCCGTCATCGAATATTACGAGCTTGACAGACTGAAAAAAGAAAACACCGTCTCCGTCGAGGGATTGGATTACGGTGTCATTCTCAATTATCTTTTCAACGTCGGGGAGATGGAAAAAACGCTTTCCTCACCGCTTCCCGTGCACAGAGCGCGCAAGAAGATTCCCTATTACGACGGTGAGTACCGCAAGCCCGAAACGGAAAACGGATTCAAATACGAAATGCTCGCGACCGATCTCGTGGAGCGTATGCCGTCCTGCCTTGCCTACGAGATCCTGCGTGAAAAGGAATTCGCGCCCGTGAAAAATCTGACGGGCATCGACTCCGTGGATACGGCGAGGGAAATGCTTCTCAGCGCGGGATATGCGCTTTGAGGCTTTGTAAAAAATAAAAGCTTGCCGAAGGGCAAGCTTTTATTTTTCAACGTAATAAACCGAAAGCTCTCCGCTTTTTCCATCCGCCACGGGAAAGCCCGGAAGCCAGATCACGCCGTCTCCGTCGCAAACGACGGGACGGTTTTTTTCTGCCGTACTGCGCCCACACAGGAGCTTTTTGAGCTTGCGCGTCATGCCGCCGAAACGGTAGGATTCTCCGTTTTCGCGAGGTCTTGCAAAAAGCGTGCCGAGGGAATCGGCAGTGATCTTTGCCTCTGCGCAGTAACGGAATTCGCCGTCGGGCTTTTCGCCGATATAGAGAAACGTATT
The DNA here is from genome assembly GCA_017412045.1 of Clostridia bacterium. Taxonomy (GTDB): domain Bacteria; phylum Bacillota; class Clostridia; order Oscillospirales; family CAG-272; genus QALR01. Next base: position 8,702 of record JAFQOX010000068.1, on the reverse strand, counting down.
TTCACCGAGCGTGTTTTTTCCGAAAGAGAGCGAGGTTTTCCACATTTTTGAATCGTTTTCCACAATGCTGTGGAAAAATTGTAGATTTTTCCCGTCCAATCTTGCAATCAGATTGCCCGAAAGAGAAACGGAAGCCCCCGTTTTTCTCTCGGAAACGATCTCCTCCAGCTTGAGTGCCTGCGCGCGGGAGAGCGATTGTCCGCCTGCGCGACGGTAGAGCGCTTCCAGAACGGGATAACGGATGGCAGGGGAGAGCGTTCTCAGCTCGTCTGCGGGAACGCCGCCATCGCGGTGGGCGCGCAGAAAAGCCTCTGCTTCTTTTTCGGCGAGGGCTTGCAGATCGGTGACGGCGGCGCAGGCGTAGCGCGCGTTTTCTTCTGCGGACGGATTGATTTTTTTCATCAGCGGCACGATCTCGGCGCGGATGAAATTGCGCGTATACGCCGTATCCGCATTGGTGGAATCCGTTCGGAAGGAAAGTCCGTTTTCCTCGGCGTAGGCAAGAATTTCTTCCCTCGTGACGTCCAGCAGGGGACGGACGACGGTGCATTTGCCGAGCGGTCTTTGGACGGGAATGCCCGAAAGACCGTTCGCTCCCGCGCCGCGGCAAAGATGAAAGATCAGCGTTTCCAGATTGTCGCTTGCCGTGTGAGCAAGAGAAACGGTCGCGCATTGCATGGCTTCGGCGGCCTCTTCGAACGCTTTGTAGCGGACGTTACGCGCGGCTTCCTCGAAGCCGTTATCGCCGCAAAGGGCTTTGACGTCGATTTTTTGGGAAAGAAACGGGATTTCTCTCTGCTGACAGAAATCCCGACAAAATTCTTCGTCGCCGTCCGCTTCCGCGCCCCGGAGCATATGGTTGATATGCAGGGCGACGAGCCTTTCCTTGCCCAGCAAGGTATACAGCGCGTGGAGGAGCGTGACGGAGTCCGCGCCTCCCGAGAAGCCGACGAGCGTTTTTTCATTGTGATGGTAAAAATTTTGCTTTTGGTTCAGAAGCGTGACCTTTTCCAGCAAAATTTTCGTGTGATTATTCTTCATGATCCAGATCCTGCGTGATGAATTTCGTGAACTGACCGATCCAGCCGAGCTTGACCGTACCCGTGGAGCCGTGTCGGTTTTTGGCGACGATGCATTCTGCAACGCTCTGCTCGCCTTCGCCGGGCGCCTTATAATATTCTTCACGGTAGAGGAACATAACGATATCCGCGTCCTGCTCGATCGCGCCCGAGTCACGGAGGTCGGAAAGCATGGGTCTTTTATCCGTTCTGCTTTCGGGACCACGGGAAAGCTGTGCACAGCAAATGACGGGGATCTTCAATTCCTTGGCGAGGATCTTGAGACCTCTGGAAATATCGCCGACCTCCAGAACGCGGTTGTCGCTGTTGCGCTCGCCCTGCATGAGCTGGAGATAGTCGACGACGACGAGGCCGAGGTTCTTCACGCGGCGGAGCTTGGCTTTCATGCGCGTGACGGTGATGCCCGTGGTGTCGTCGATCAGAATATTGCTTTCGGAAAGATCGGCGGCGGCATCCGCGAGCTTTTTATATTGGTCCGTCGAGAGATTGCCCGAGCGGATCGCGTAGCTGTCAACCAGCGCTTCGCTGGAGAGCATACGGGAAGCAAGCTGCTCCGCGGACATTTCGAGAGAGAAGACGCAGACGTTTTTTTGCGTGCTTTTGGCGATATTCGTAGCGACGTTCATCGCAAAGCTCGTCTTACCCATACCGGGTCGCGCGCCGATGAGAACGAGGTCTCCCTCTCCCAGACCGACGATGGTGCGGTCAAGCGCGGAAAAGCCCGTGGGCGTTCCCGAAGCGGCATCCTTATCTCTGGCGAGCAGGTCGAGACGCTCGTAGGTGCGGCTGATCGCCTCGCGGATATGGACGAAGCCCTTGGATTCGCTTCCCTGCGCGATGGAAAAGACCTTCGCTTCCGCGCTGTCGATGATGTCCTTGACGTCGCCCTGTGCGGAAAATGCGGTTTCCCGAATCTCATCCGCCGCACCGATGAGGGAGCGCAAAAGGCTTTTTTCCCTGACGATCTTGGCGTAGTCGAGCACGTTTGCGGCAGAAGGAACGGTCTCTGCGATGACTTTGATATATTTTTTGCTTTCTTCCTCGTTATAGACTCCGCGCGAAACCAGCGTGTCGATCAGGGTGACGAGGTCGATCTCACGGCTTTTCGCAAAGAGATCCTGCATGGCGTAGAAGATCTCGCCGTGCTCATCCAGATAAAAATCGTCTGCGTGAATGATCTCCGTCAGATCGGCAAAGCAGTTGGGGTCGATCAGGATCGAGCCCAGCACCGATTGCTCCGCCTCCAGAGCGCAGGGGAGATTTTTCTGCATATCTGCCATAAATATGTCCAAGCCTTTCTTTAGGATTCTAAAAGTGTTCGGTCTGCCATCCGTTTATTTTTCGCTTACGACGACGCGGATCTGACCGGTGATTTCGGGGTAAAGCTTAACGTCGGGGAGGTAGGTGCCGAAGGCTTTGATGGGATCGGCGAGGTTGATCTTGCGACGGTCAATTTCGATATTATGCTGCTTTTTGAGCTGTTCCGCGATGTCCTTGGAGGTGACGGTGCCGTACATTCTGCCGTCGGAGCCTGCCTGCGCGGTGATCTTGACGGAAATGCCCTTGAGCTTTTCCGCGGTTTCGCGAGCCGCCTGCTTTTCCGTTTCGATTTTGTGGAGTCTGGAATCCTCTTTGCCCTTGATCTCGTTCAGAATCTTGTTATCTGCGGGGGTTGCGAGATTCTTGGGGAAAAGGAAGTTTCTTGCGTAGCCGTCGGAAACGTTGACGACCTGACCTTTTTTACCCTGACCTTTGACGTCAGCTAAAAGTACTACTTTCATGTGGATATCCTCCGTTTTTATATAAATTTTGAGATATTGCAAATAATATCTTGATTATGATAACATATTTTGAGATGAAAATCAAGAGATGAAAAAATTTTTTATACGTTGCGCGTATAAACGGCGAGCAAAAATTCCGCGTGCGTTTGCAAGGAATCGAGCGCGCGCAAGCGAGCCTGTCCCTCTCGGCTGGTTTTGTAATAATAAGGCGTCATTTTGAATAAGGTGTCGATGTATTCCTGCTTGTTCAGATCGAGCGGGAAGGTGATCTCGCGCTTTTGTGTCAGCGTAAAGCCGTCCAGCTCCAGTGTGTCGATCTCGTTTTCATAGGGCGTATCGTAAACGGCGCATTTCAATTCCCAGAGATGCCGTTCTCTCGGGAATACGCGGATCAGCGTTCCGCCCTGCTTCAGCACGCGGGAAAATTCCTTCGCATCGTAGGGCGCGAAGAGATTCAGCAGAATATCCACGCTTTCGTTTTGAGCGGGAAGATCGAAAATGCTCGCGACGGCAAGACGGAGCTTTCTGTCCCTTGCGGCGGCGTGGATGGCATCGCGGGAAACGTCAACGCCGTATACGGAAGCGCCTTCGCCGAGGGCGTTGCGGATATGGGAGGTATAGAAGCCCTCTCCGCAGCCCGCATCCAGAACGACGGGATTTTCCTTGGCGTGCGCGCAAACGGTTTCGGTCACAGCCGCGCGGAGAGCATCGTAAAAGCCCGCGCCGAGGAATGCGGTTCTGGCGCCTACCATGAGCTTGTCGTCCCCGTGGCGGACGGCGCCCGATTTGGCGGGGCGGAGCAGATTGACGTAGCCCTGCTTGGAGAGGTCAAAGCAATGATTGTTCGGACAAACGAGGGAACGTCCCCTTTGTTCAAAGGGAGATTTGCAGATCGGACAGATAAAAAAGTTCATTTGTTTTTCCTCTTTGTCAAATGTATTTTTCAAAAATAACGGAGATCCTGCCTTTTCGTGTCGTTCCGCCGATCTCCTTGAAATAGGCTTTTCCCTGACCGCGGACGACGAGCTTATCGCCGACGTTGACTCTGGCGTCGGGCTTTGTGACCTCCGTATCGTTGACGAAAACCAATCCCGCGGAGATCTGCTCGCAGGCAACCGAGCGCGAAAAGCCGAAGACGGCGCCGATGACGTTGTCGAGACGCACGGAAGCCACGCTCTCGCGCACGGTAACGGTCTTTTGCTCGGGCGGAACGAGCGAGGTGATCGGGCGGATCTCGCATTTGATCGGCGTGTGTCCCGCTTTACTGTAATTGGCAAGCAGATAATCGCCGATGGATTGCATGATCACGATATCCGCGCCATCGTCACGCACGAGAATGTCGCCGATGACGTTACGTTCGATGCCGAGCGAAAGCAGAGCGCCGAGGTAATCTCTGTGCGTCAATTTTTTCGCCTGCGCGGAGATGCGACAATCGAGAAGGGCGAGGGGATTGTCCTCCTCGGCGGGAAAGCTTTCGTCTGCCGTCATATAATCGGGGAGCAAAAAGAGGACGGTGCGCTCCGCTTCGGGATAACCGCCCCAAAAGACGAATTGCGCGCCGTTTTCCTTACAGCAGGAGGCGGCAAGACTGCGCTCGCTCAGATTCAGAAAGCCCGTATGCGTGAGCATATAGGCGTTTTCGGTTTTTCGGATCTTATCTGTTACCAGAGAGATCAGGCGTTCGTTTTCGGTCATAAAAATCTCTTTTCTTTTCGGAAATCTGTTTTCGCAAGGGGAAAACCCTTTACAAATTTTTGTTTTTGTGTTACAATAAAATGGTAAATATAAGAAAGGCGGTAAAGCATTTATGAGTAATATCTGGCATGATATGCGCGAGGAACGCATCCAACCCGAAAACTTTGTGAGTGTCATCGAGATCACGAAGGGCTCCAAGAAAAAATACGAATTGGATAAGGAATGCGGACTTCTGCGCCTCGACCGAATCCTCTATACGTCCACGCACTATCCCGCAAATTACGGCTTTATTCCGAGAACCTACGGCGATGACGGAGACCCTCTCGACGTGCTTGTCGTATGCTCCGAATCCATCGACCCCATGACGCTCGTGGAATGCTATCCCATCGGCGTGATCACGATGATGGACAACGGCAGAAGCGACGAAAAGATCATCGCGATCCCGTTCAACGATCCGAACTACAATATGTATACGGATATTTCCCAGCTTCCTTCCCATATCTTTGACGAGATGCGCCACTTTTTCACGGTCTACAAGGCGCTGGAGCGCAAGGAAACCGCGGTCAAAGAGGTTCAGGACAGAGAAGCGGCAATCGAAATCATCAAGCAGTGCATCGAGCGTTATAAAGAATGTTTCCTTAAATAAGCGTATGAGCGTGTTTTCCTGTGAGGAAAACACGCTTTTTTCGAGTTGTTTTCAGAAAACGAAATATGAGCTACCATAAATTCGGATACAAACCAAAATGGGTAGGCTTGGCGTGTCGGGGGTGGTGGGGATTTCCCGTATGGTTACATCCATTCGTTTTTTTCTTTACAAAAGCCTTTTCTTCCGCAATGAGGGCATTTGAAAACTCTTTCATCATTCATGTGCATGGAAAACGCGGCTTTCCACCATTTCGGAGAAAAAGATTGTTTGCATTGCGGACAGATATATTGCTTTGAAGCGATATATTTCCCGGAAGCGATCAACACCGACAAGGAAAAAATAATCATGGGAACAACAAGCACCCACCAATGTACTCGGTAATTCTGACCGTGCCAATTGACTTGACAGGATGTCAAAGCAAACGCTGTGAAAATCATAGATAATACAGCAACTGTGTTTTTTGTTTTTTTCATCTTGCTTACCTCGTACTTGCATCATAATAGCTGAGCCAAAGCCCTTCTATTTTTTCATTGTGAAAAACGAAAGTGATTCGGAACCCCATCTTTGAAAACTTAACAAAGCTGTATATTTTGTTCGGAGATGGCTTGTCAACGGTTATTCTATCAAAAGAAACGAATTCTCCGAGCGGCGCCAACGTGTCCGCCCGTACCGCAATATATGCCTCCATCGGCATATATTGCATCAAGCGTGGACCTAAATTTTGATATAAAATATCGTGATTTCCTTCCAAAATAGCTTGCGTACAGATCTTTGCCGTTTCGATATATTTTTCTTGTACTTCAGAAGAGAATCCCCAATCTTTCCGGAATATATTGTCTTCGGATTCCAGCAAAGATATAGCCTCGTTCAAAAGATTGATTTCACGCAGACGGGCGTTGATTTGTGCATATATCTCCGCGCGTTTTGAAAGAACAGCCTCATGTAAGTCAGTTTCTTGCTTCTGTAATTCCGCAATCGTTTTGACAGATAATCCCAATGTGCGCAGAACAAGGACGTTTTTGATGAGAGAAAGTTGCTTTTCCGTGTACTTCCTGCGGGAAGAATTGGTTAATTTCGTGCTTTGTATAATAGATTTTTCTTCATAAAAACGAAGAGCTCTTGATGTAATGCCGAGCATATTGCATACGTCGGTTATGTCATAAAGCGGTTGTTCATTCATATTTTCATCCCCCTTTCAATTTTATGATATCACTTGACCTTGGGTCAATGTCAAGAGGAGTATTCATATTTTTTTGATTTTTGATGAAAATGATGAATGAAGAACACAATTCATACTGCAACCGGCAGGAAAGAATCTTTTATCTTCTTTCAACAAGGAAGAAGAAGGGCGATGTGGGGGAATTGACGATCTTGAATTTGCAGGCGCAAATCTCCTTGCGGTTGAGCGTCATGAGCTCCTGTTCGATCAGCTCGCCCTCGATGGAGCCTTCCTCGTGACCGGGGTATACGGCGATCAGAAGCGCGCCGTCCGCGTCCAGAAGGTCGATCGCCGCGCGGATGGCGATCATGGTCGTATCTCTTTTGGTGGTGATGGATTTATCGCCGCCGGGTAAAAAGCCGAGATTGAACATACCGATGCAGATCTTTTCCTCCACGTAATCCATGACGTTGGAATGGGAATCGAGAATCAGGGTATAATTTTTCGGCGCGCCGCTTTCGGTCAGAAGCTTGTGGCTGCTGATGAGCGCCTGCGGCTGAATATCAAATGCGTAAACCTTGCCCTCCTCGCCGACGGCGTTGGAGAGCCAGAGGGTGTCGTGTCCGTTGCCCATCGTAAAGTCAACGGCAACGCCTCCCTTTTTGATGTGGGGGATCAGAAAGCTTTTTTCTACTTCCAGAAGATTGATCATATTCGTCAGCTCCTTTCGTTTTTATAAAATTCCTGACAGTCGTCAAGGAACGTAATGAGCTCGTGCTCCAGCTCTTTTCTCTTGGTCAGATAACACATACCGTGACCTGCCTCGTCCACGGAGAAAAATTTCTTCTTTTCCGAAGCGCAGGCTTCAAAATTGCGGACCGACATTTCGTAGGGGACGAAATCGTCCTTTTTGCCGTGAATGAAAAAGACGGGATAGCGGCATTTTTTCATGGCATCGATCGTGGATGCTTCCTTGAAGCCGAATTTTGCAAATCCGCGCGCGAAGAATTCCGCAATCTGAATATTGGGAAATACGGGGATATGCGTTGCCTTCAGCACGGAGCGAACGACCTCGTGGGGAGAGGTGAAGCCGCAGTCCGCGATCAGACCGCTCATGCTTTTCGGGAGCGGGAGCGCGCTTGCCATCATGACCGTGGTCGCGCCCATGGAGATGCCGTCCAAGACGAGCGGGAGATCCTCTCCGAATTCCTTGACAGCGAAATTTGCCCAGGATTGACAGTCGAAGCGTTCCTTGACGCCGAGGGTGATATATTTACCGTCGGAAATGCCGCAGGCGCGCTGATCCGGAATCACCAGATGATAGCCGAGGCTGTGATAGAAGGAGAATACCAGCGTGAAATCGTGGATCGCTCTCGTGCGGTAGCCGTGCATCAAAACCAGAATGCCCTTGGGGTTTTCCGCCTCGAAAACGTCTGCGCGGAGCGTGATGCCGTCAAAGGACTGAATTTCAACCCGTCTGAGGTTCCGGGAAAGATACCATTTCTTTCCTTCCTCGATCTCCTCCATATAGGGCTCGAGCGATACGGACAGACCGGAAGTGTCCACACCTGTATTTTTTTCCTTTTGCCTCTTGAGAGAGCCGAAGAACAGCTTGGAAACGATCACCAACGTCAGAATCAGCCAGACTGCGACGACGGCGATCAGAACGTAAAATATAGGGTGCATAATAAAAATCCTTTCGAAAAAAATGAAAACTGTAAACAGTTTATCATAATTTTTCCGTAATTACAATAGGGTGATCAAAAAATCTCAGGGCAACAGCATTTACTTTCGAATATGAAAAAGATAAGATTTTTCATATTCAAAAATCTTAAAGCAAAAAGATTATTTTTTCTATGTCAACAGACAGAGCTTTTTATAAAATATTTCCCTTTTACAAAGGGGAACGGTCAACTTTTTTCTTTACCAAAAAGAAAAAAGTTGCAAAAAAGAAGTTGGCAAACCTGCGGTTTGATCGCCGGTGCGTATGGGAATTGCAAACCGCAAAGCCCACTCGCTCTGCGCGAAAGCGTGCCGATGGCACACGTTTCGCTTGACGCAAGGGTGTTGCGCCGCGAGCGGTTCTTTGGGGAATTGCTGATCGTATGGAAGCTTTTCTTTTGGTGCGCCTACGGGATGAAGATTCCCCCAAGAGCCTATTTTAGTCCCACCAAGCTCGTACAGCAGATCTGTTGTCGCTTTTTCTACGAAGGTTCATTGCAAAAGCCTATTGGGGGCTAAATAAGACGGCGGGAATCGATGCAGTCCCGACGATGCACCCCGCCGAAGGCAAGGCTTCCATACGCACGCAGCTCCCCGAATAGCCGACGGCGTCCGAAACC
>JAFQOX010000067.1 GCA_017412045.1 Clostridia bacterium | reverse complement strand
GTTTACGAGGCGGAAGGAGCCCGCGTCACTTAAAATTTGATCAAACTTGATGTTTACGCACTCTCCCTCAGTCTTTTGCTTCGCAAAATCCAGCTCCCTCCCAGAGGGAGCCTTCCCTGCTTTGTGCAACTTTTTATTTTTGAATTTTCTACGTGGGTTTTTCGACAGTCTGACGTCCGCGTATTCCGAAAATACGCGGACGTTTTTCATCCATGAAAACTAAATTTACAGATAAACCTTGGAAACGAAATATGTAGGCAAAATCCAGAAAAGCTGATACAGCGCGGGGAATACCGAATACATACCGACCGCGTTGCCCGTAAAGATCACGAGCGCCATCACGGCAACGGCAAATACGGAGGAAATCACGTGAAGAACGAGATTCGTCCGTCTGACGTTTTCCAATCTTTTGCAAACGAGGAGCGTTTTCACCAATTCCTTCACGTCGCCGACGGAAATAACGCCGGCGCGGTTTGCGGGAACGGATTCCTCGTCCTTACCCCATATACGGCCTCTGGATACGTAGAGCGCGCATTCCTCGGGATCCAATTTATTTTCATAAAAAATACCGTCGTCCAGACAGGGATCTGCCGTCTGCACGGATACGCCGAGACCGGCGGAAAACAGCTGCTTTGCAACAGAAAGAAATTCCGCGCTGACCGAATACTGAATGTAGAATTTCGCAATGATCACCTGATCGCAGGCAAGATAAAAAATCCGCTTATTCGTTTTACCGTCATATTCTTCATCCCCCTGCTCGGGCATACTTCCGAAGCACTGCTCCTCCATATAAGCGGGTCTGCCGATGACGATATTTTTATCGCCCACCATTGCGCAAACGGCGCAGTCGCAAATATCAAGAATCTTCACCTGATCCGGACGCGCATGGCCCAGAGCGGCGTTTCGGAATACCTCCTCCAGCGGTCCTCCGAGCACGGAATACAGGCTGGCGGCATAGTAGATCACGTGATCGATTTTCTTATCGCCGTACAGACGGATCCCCTTCACCTTCGCATTTCCCCCAGGAATCGCCTCCGTATCCCGAAAAACGACCGTGGAAGAATCCTTATACGTATCGGGCGTTTTATCGCACAGGATCGCCGAGCTGTGCGAATACGCGCGGCGCGCGGAAAGATACAGAGGATAGCAATAAGCGAGAAATGCGGAAAACGGCGTACACATCATAAAGGTTGCGTAAGCCACGCCCAGACTCTCCGGAATGGAATACTTCATGATCAGAAGCGAGCAAGCAAAGAAAACTGCCGAGACTGCCAGACAGAGCGGAATAAAGATTTTCAGCGGCGCCTGCACGTTCGGTGTTTCTGCGGCGTGCGCAAAATATCCGTCGATAAATTCTACGCGCTTGACTGCGCCGAAGCCGACGCTTTTCGTTTTACCGAATTTTGAAAAATATTCCGCTTCCTCCTCGTCCTCGTGCGCGGAATCCTCCAACACGATCGCGCGCTTATCCTCGGAAGAAGACAAAACGGCAAAGGAATAAATATCCCGCTTGCTTCTGTAATATACGAAAAGCACGTCTAAAAAGACACATACCGAAAACGGGAAATTATAGAGCGCCAGCGCGCTTTCCGTTTGTTCAAAAACGAGCGCCAGCGTCGTTGCGGCAAGAGAAAAGAAAAGCGCCAGAACGGTAATGCAATCCACCTCGGGCTTTCCTCTGAAGAAGGATTTGAAAGCCTCGATCAGTCTGTCCGATATGCAAAATACGCAGAGCAGGACCAGAACCCAATCCACGATCAAAAAAACAAACCGCGTGGGAAAAAGCGCTTTGACGGGCTCGATATTTTCGATCAGAAAAAGGAGTACCGCCAGCAATGCGGATACGCCCAGACGGATCTTCGACGAGCGGTAATGCCTTTCCATATCGCTTGCGATTTTGTCATTTTGCATAGTGGACGTATATTCAAAACGAACGGGCGGATCCTTTCTGATACGTTTCTTCTTTGAAGATTTCGATCTTTCTTTTTTCGTATCCGGAGAATGAAAATCCGACGTATTCTGGAATTCCGACATATGATCGGAATACGCATCGACCATTCTCGTGGACTCGGAATCCGGAAGAACGCCGTACGCCTTGGTTTGCTCCGTCGCGGCATCGATCGGATACGCCTTCGTTTGTCCCGTCATATCGCCAACCGGATACGCCTTCGTTTGTCCCTCCATACCGCCGAGCGGGTAAGCTTTCGTCTGTCCCGTCATGCCGCCAATCGGGTAAGCTTTCGTCTGTCCCGTCATGCCGCCAATCGGATACGCCTTCGTCTGTCCCGTCATGTCGCCAATCGGATACGCCTTCGTCTGTTCCGTTGCGGAACCGAGCGGATACGCCTTCGTTTGTCCGGTCATACCGCCGAGCGGATACGCCTTCGTCTGTCCCGTCATATCGCCGGTTGGATACGCCTTCGTCTGTTCCGTTACGGAACCGAGCGGATACGCCTTCGTTTGTCCCGTCATACTGCCGGCATCGTTTCCGATCTGAGCTATCGCCGCATCCTCGTTGCCAACATGGAATAATTTTGTTTCCGCCTCTTCCGCCGCTACACCCGTTTTTGGTTCAAAAGCGCTGATTTCCACCGTAGACGGAAGCGGCTTCTGCGTTTCTTTATGTGATCCGGAAGCATCACGAACATGATTTTGCGTTACCATCAGATTGATATATCGCTCCGCTTCGTATATATTCTTCTCTACGTCCGTACGGGAATCCGATCCCGTATACGATTTATCCGCCGTTTCGCTGAAAGCATTTTCTCTGTCAGGGAGAACCGCTTTCATATCATCAGCCGTTTCAAAACGCATCTTGTTACGGGCGTACATACCCGTTTCTCTTTTTTGATCCAGAATCCGCATCGTCTTTTTTTCGGATGCCACGCGGGCGGTATCGTAACCGGCGCCGCTGCCTGCGGCGAGATTGACCGTCGGTCTTGTAGCCTCCGCGTTTTTTTCCCCCATATATTCCTGTTTTATCATGAACAATCATTCTCCTCCGTTATCGTAATGAAAGCGCCGCTCATACCGCTTCGTTCCCGCGCTGCTTATCCGCCGCTTCAAAGAGCAGAACGGATGCCGCCGTCGAAACGTTCAGGGAATTCACATGACCGCGCATGGGAATAGAAACCGTGAAATCACATTTTTCACGGACGAGACGGGAAACGCCGTTGCCCTCACTGCCCAGAACGATGGCGCAAGCGCCGCCGAAATCTGCTTTTTTATAGTGGACGCCGTCTGCCTCCGCCGCGTACGTCCATACGCCGAGTTCCTTTAATTGATCCACCGCGGAGGCGATGTTGGAAACCCTTGCGATCGGCACGTAAGCCGCCGCGCCCGCCGAGGATTTGAAAACGGTCTGCCCGATCACGGGGCAATGGCGGCGGGAAACGATGATGCCGTGCGCGCCCGCGCCGTCCGCGCAACGGATGATCGCGCCGAGATTATGGGGATCCTCCACGCCGTCGCATACGACGATCAGAGGCTTTTCATTTTTTTCCGCGGCGATCGCCACGATCTCCTCTACGGTCTTATACGTTACCGCGGATGCGATTGCCGCCACGCCCTGATGCGCGTTTCCGCAGGCGAGCTCGTCCAATCGCTTCTTATCCACCTCGGAGATCACGATATTTTTCTGCTTTGCCAAAGCAAAGATTTTGGTCACGGAGCCTTCTCTTTCTCCGCGCTGAATATATAATTTTTCCACGTCCCTGTCGCTTTTCAGAAGCTCCATGACGGGATTTCTGCCGACGACGACGGATTCATCCTCCGTACGGGCAAAGGTCTTTTTCTTTTGTTCCATCGTATTGTTTTCCTTTCCAATCTCACGTATCAATCCATAAAATCAATCATTTCTCCAAGCGAAAGCGCTTTTGCGAAATCGGCGTTTTCCTTATCGCCCCACGGGATTTTCCAATCGCCGTCCGATTCCGTCATGGTCACGGAAACGGTATATTCCTTCATCATATTGCCGGAAATCTGTCCATCCTCCAGCATATCGCCGAGAATCTTTTCGGGAGAATCACCCGAAACCATCATCTGCGCGTCGATCAGGGAACGGATCCTTTCCATATCGGGCGCCTTCAGCGTCACGGCGACGGTTTGTTTTCCGCCGTTTTGGGTTGTGGTTTCTCCGATCGTATACTGCACGAGGGCATATAAATCGCGAAGCGCGGACACGGCTTCATCTCTCAAAGAGGCATTTTTCAGCTTACGGTAAAAGGAGCCCGTCGTTTCGTCCGGGATCAATTCGGCGCGCATGGCGGACAGATCCATCTTGACGGTTGCCGCGAGAAAGCGTTCAACCGCCGTCGTTTTCGCAAGACAGCCGAACAGCGAACAGCATACGGCAAGAACCAGCATACAAGCAATCCATTTTTTCATTTAACTTTTCCTCTTTCATCCAAATACTTCACCTATTTTAATACATTATATCATATATTTTTCAATTTGTATGTATTTTTTCCATATTTTTTAAAAATTTTTCGGCAAAGGCGAATTTGCGCAATTTCTTATAAAATAAAGAAAGATCGGAAAAGCGAATTTGCTTTTCCGATCTCAGCTTGTCGATAAAGTCAGTTAAAAAATTCAGTTTCGTCAATTTCGCCCAAAGATGAGATTCTAAAAAGCCTTTCTCCGGGAGGAAGGTGCCGAGTTTACGAGGCGGAAGGAGCCCGCGTGCAAATAAGGCTTTTGAAAAAGTTCTGTTTGCGTACAATTTTACACTTGCAAACAGACAAATCCAATCCAAAATTCTTGAATCACGCACTCTCCCTCAGTC
>JAFQOX010000066.1 GCA_017412045.1 Clostridia bacterium | reverse complement strand
TTGGTTTTTAATGGATATTCTGAAAAGAGTGTTCCATACACGGTGAAAACCGCAAGGAAATACGTACCTTTAGCTCAGCTGGTAGAGCAACTGACTCTTAATCAGTGGGTCCAGGGTTCGAATCCCTGAAGGTGCACCATATTGTTAGTGCTCATAACGCATAGGGTCCACCCGTTCCCATTCCGAACACGGAAGTTAAGCTATGCGGTGCCGAAAATACTCGACTGGAAGCGGTCCGGAAAGATAGGGCGGTGCTAACATCAAACCAAGTCAATCGACTTGGTTTTTTTCTTTTTCTATTGAATTTTACGCAGGGGTTTGCTATAATGAATATAATAATATCTTTCGAAAAGGAGATCGTACAATGATAAAAAACGTGATTTTCGATTGCGGTCAGGTTCTGATCCGTTATAACGAGGTAGAGATCGCTTCCAATTATACGGATAACGAGGCTGACGCCGAAATTTTGGGTAAGGTCGGTATGTCCAGAAAATACTGGGAGCTTTTTGACAGAGGACTTCTGGAGGAGGCTGACTATCTCGTGGAGGTAAAAAAGGAATTGCCGGAGTATTTGCACGAGGCTGTAGAGCGCTTGTCGGAAGAATGGGTCATGCGTTGCCCTCCGATTCCCGGTATGGAGGAGATCGTTTGCGACGTGAAGAAGGCGGGCAAAAAGCTTTATCTGCTTTCCAATTTCAATAAGCGCTTGCGCTTTGAGCAGCATTATATTTCCGCGCTGAAGTATTTCGATGCGCTCGTGATTTCCGGCGAGATCAAAAAGGCAAAGCCCGATCGGGAAATCTACGAATATTTGCTTTCTACCTATAACCTTGTTCCCGAGGAATGTCTTTTTATCGACGATAATCCCGCAAATATCGCAATGGCAAAATCGCTCGGTATTCACGGCTATTTGTTTGACTTCGACGTTCTCAAATTGCGCGAATATCTGAAAGCGGAAAATCTGATCTGATTGAAAAATATAAGAAAACGGCGTAACCGGAATCTGTGTCCGGCTGCGCCGTTTTGTAATTTTATTCATCAATTGTGTAATAAGTCATTCCCAAAATGCCTTTATGTATATTCACGTCAATATTCTCGCCTTTTTCGTATTTTTTGTAAACGTCGGAGGTTACTTCGATTTCCCTATATTCTCCGGCCATATATACGGTGAAGGAACGCCGATCGGAGCCTTTGCTTGTGTTGTGGTGCTCTTTCTCGTCAATTTGTGTACTGCATACCGTCGGTTCCGAAAAATCGAGTGAATAGTTGAGTCCTTCGATCGCGATTCCGCATAAAACAAATATCATAAATAAGGCGCATAGATTGATTCCGATTTTTTTAATCAAAGATATGCTCAGCTCTCGTCCGATCCAATACGCGATCGGCAAAAACAGGGCGAGAGAAAGGATTGCCGTTAAAATCCAACCGAGCGCATTTATTTCTGTCGTAACAGGCAATGCGATGATCATAAGAAGCATAAAAAATTCGGTAATGCTCAGTAAAAGAGTATCCCCTTCGTCCATTATGAATTCAAACGAGGTTCCTTTTACCCGAAACATCAGGTATATGCCGCAAGCGACGAAATAGGCAAACGACAGGAGCCATCTGATTTTGATTGACGGGCAAAATCCGATCAGAAACATGAGGGCAACGTATATATAGATCAAAACGTTGTGTTTTTTTGTTCGCTCGAAGAAATTTCCGTTTGCAAATTGATGGTTTGCCAGAACGATCGGCGCGGTAAAAATAAGTGCCGCCGCGATGTCGGCTAAAATATCAAGCTTTGCGATCCGCGCGATGACAAATAAAAGCGCGAGGACAATGCCGAGAACGATCCACATTTTGGCATTGCGGCTGAGGTTGATCTTTCGGAAAATGAACGGTTTTCTTCGTTTTTTGTATCTTTTTCCCATAAAACTCACCTTTCTATGTTATGATGGGCACTCCCAAATCAATTATACTGCAAAACCGTGAGAAAAACAATGGCGTATTTGATTTTTACATAAAAAATAAAACCGATTGACAAATATTTCGATTGTTGATATACTGTTTAAGTATACTTTCAGATATTGCATAAAAACAGAAAGAATTTCTGCCTTTGCAGATTGAAAAATGATAAAGGAGATTTGAGATATGAAAATCATTACGATCAGCCGAGAATTCGGTTCGGGCGGACGCGAGCTTGGAAAAAGGCTTGCCGACAGACTCGGCTTTGACTACTATGACAGCGAGATCATTTCCGCCGTTGCCAAAAACAGCGGTCTGGATCCGCATTACGTAACGAGCCGTCTGGAGGATCACGGATGGCAGAATTTTCCCGTGACCTTCCGCGGCACGCTGGGCTCCTCTGCCTATATGCAGGCGAGCAAGGTTCAGCTTCTGATCGAGCAGAAAAAGGTGATCGAGGAGATCGCCGCGCTTGGCAAGGATTGCGTGATCGTCGGCAGAAATGCGGACGTTCTTTTGCAGACTTACAATCCCTTCCGCATTTTCGTTTGCGCGGAGACGGAGGCGAAGCTTCGCCGTTGCCGTGAACGCGCCTCCGGGCGAGAAGCGTTTTCGGATAAGGAGCTCCTGCGCCGCATGAAGGAGATCGACAGAGCGCGCGCGAAAACGAGAGAATTTCTTTCCGGCTCGGAATGGGGCGACAGAAACGCCTACCATCTGACCGTCAACACGAGCGATTGGGCGATCAAGGCGCTGGTCCCCGCCGTCGCGGATTTTGCGAGCGCCTGGTTTGAAAGATAAGGGGGATACAGATGAGTATTCAGCTTTCCGATCATTTTACGTATAAAAAGCTTTTGAAATTTACCTTGCCCTCCATCGCGATGATGATCTTCACTTCGATCTACGGCGTGGTGGACGGATTTTTCGTTTCCAATTTTGCGGGGGATATTCCCTTCAAGGCGGTCAATCTGATCATGCCCTTTCTGATGATCTTCGGTACGGTCGGCTTTATTTTCGGTACGGGCGGTACTGCCATCGTTGCCAATACGCTTGGCGAGGGAGATCGGGAAAAAGCCAACCGTTATTTCTCGCTTTTCGTTTACGTGGTGTTCGTGCTCGGCATTTTCTTTGCCGCGGTCGGTATGATCTTTCTCCGTCCCATCGCGGTCATGCTCGGCGCGGAGGGCGCGATTCTGGAAAATTGCGTCGTTTACGGAAGAATCGTTCTGTGCGCGCTTCCGTTCCTCGTGCTCCAATTTCTCTTCCAGAGCTTTTTCGTTGCGGCGGAAAAGCCCCGTATGGGTCTTTTCGTCATCGTTGCGGCGGGCGTGACGAATATGGTTCTGGACGCGGTTCTGGTGACGGCTCTGCCGCAGGAATACCGTCTTGCCGGCGCCGCCATCGCCACCGCCGCCAGCCAATTCGTCGGCGGCTTCGTTCCGCTCGTCTATTTCTTCCGTAAAAATACGAGCCTTTTCCGTCTCGGTAAAACGAGATTGGATTTCCGCGCGCTTGTGAAGGCTTGTATCAACGGCTCCTCCGAATTTATGAGCAACGTTTCCATGAGCATCGTCGGTATGCTCTACAACGTACAGCTCCTGAAATACGCCGGAGAGGACGGCATCGCGGCGTACGGCGTCATGATGTACGTCAGCTTCATTTTTGCCGCCGTCTTTATCGGCTACTCCATCGGTACGGCGCCCGTCATCAGCTATCACAACGGCGCGGGCAATCACAGGGAGCTGAAGGGGATTCTGAAGAAAAGCCTGATCCTGCTTACCTTCGGAAGCGTATTGATGCTGGTTGCGGCGGAATTGCTCGCGCGTCCGCTTGCGCTGATCTTCGTCAGCTACAGCGAAAGCCTGATGGAAATGACGGTTTACGGCTTCCGTATCTTTGCGTTTTCCTTCCTTTTCATGGGCTTTGCGATCTTCGGCTCGGGCTTCTTTACCGCGCTGAACGACGGTCTGACCTCGGCACTGATTTCCTTTTTGCGCTCGCTCGTGTTCCAGATCGGTGCCGTTTTACTGCTTCCCATGATCTGGGAGATCGAAGGCGTTTGGATCTCCGTCGTGGTTGCGGATCTGATGGCGGTCATCCTGTCTTTTATTTTCATGGCGGTCAAAAGAAAGAAATATCATTATTAAAAATGTGAAGATTTTTGGGGGTGTGTCCATTGAAACGGCGTTTTATCAATGATATTAAGACGTTTATCATATTGATTTTGTTGGTTATGGCATTTTTCTCTTTTATGGTTTGGAGTTTGACTGCTGCGGATGATAAATTTTCGATTATTGCATTCATATGTGTGTGGGGAGGCTTTCTGCTTTTACCGCTTTTTTGTCTGTTGTGCTGTACTGAAATCATAATCATATACGATGATAAGATTGTTTCGAAAAAGGTTTGGAACCGAAAGGAAATCTTATATGCCGATATTGTGAGCATGGAAGAAGCATATGACATGGGCGCATATGCGACCGGGATGGAGTTCGGATGGAAAATAACGGATTCTTCCGATCAATATATTTTTTTGGTTTCTGCTCGAGGCAGAAAAAAAGACATTGATTTTATCAAACAACATACAAGGCGGAGCCTATGGTGGTGATCTTTCCTTCATCTTCATGGCGGTAAAAAAATTACCGTCGATTACGTCAAAAAGGAGATACGGTCAAAGATCAAGTTCGATCCCGATCAATTGATCTGCGTTTCCTTTGCTTCGGTGACGGGCGTTTACGTCTATAACGCCGATCAACTGAAAAGGGAGCTCAAGCTGAAGAAATATCCGCCGAAAACCCTGGTGATCGAGAAGCCGTCCGGCAAGGTGTATATTTCGCTGAAATTTTTTGATGAAGCAACCGTGCGTGATTTGCTCAAGGAAATACGGAATGCGAGGGAAACGGTATGAGTGAACAGAAGCTGTATGAAATGAAAAACAAGCTGATCGGCTTCGGTATCTTTCTTTCCGCCGTGTCGTTCCTGTATGAATATCTGATCGACGATAAAAACGGGATCCTGACGGCGTTCATTATGCTGATCGATATTGCCTGGCTTGCTTTGAATGCTTTTTATTTGTCATTCATCGTCTATAAAAACGTGCGCAAGTCCGTTGCCAATGCGATTCTCGGTTCATTGCTGTATTTTTCAGGCATTTCCGGTCTGATTATGACGGCGATGGAAAAGCACGCCAGCCAACAACTGTTTTTGACCGTGATGGAAACCTTGATCTATCTGGGTCCGATGATCATTCTTTTGCTTCCTCTCCTTTACATTCTGGGAGAAATCTTAGGTTAACGTGAGCTCGATGAAAACTTGAAAAGATAAATTCTTGTTTGAAGATCTGTCCATCGACGAAAATAAAAGGATCGTTAGCCTTCCCTTGCGAGGGAAGGTGGCTTGCAACGCAAGACGGAAGGGTAGTCAATGAAAGGATTGATATTCGTTATGTCCGTTGTGAC
>JAFQOX010000065.1 GCA_017412045.1 Clostridia bacterium | reverse complement strand
TTGCGGGGTATCGCGGTGTGAAAATAGCCATTTAGGCTATTTTCACTTGCTCACAATTTGATGGCGCGGGTGCTTCTCCGATCTCATCACGCGAACCTTACGGTTCGTGGGAATTTTGCATTGTATGGTGGCAAAAAAATGATTGTTTATACGAATGATTCCGAAAGACTCGCCTTTTGTGAGAGATCCGCCGCCCGTCAGTATGCCAAGCCGGATCAAACTACGGTACGGCGGCAACCATCCGCGGCGATTCGCCGCTAAATTTCCGTTTATCTTACGGCGGAACCGTCAAGCCTCGCTGTGCTGACCGACGGTCAGCACAGCGAGAGCAGTTCGGAAAAGCCGATGCGCTTGCCCTGCTTACAGGGCGCTTGGGGATCAGTTTGCTTCGTCGATGGCGCTGTAGCTGGAGCAGCTCATCACGCGGAGCACTCGCTCGGGATAGAGGATCGTCGCGCCGTTGGTCTCGAATTTGTAGCCGACGGTGGAGAACTGGTCGAGCGGACCGCCCGCCTGCTCCTTGGATTTGACGATCATGCGGAGCGCGCCGCCCTCGGGGTCGATGATGCCGAAGGAATCCTTGCCGAAAAAGTAGGTCGCGTAGGTCACGCCGCCCGCTTTGTTCTGATATTCGCCGTCCATGACGGGCGCGAATACGTTTTCGACGAAGCGGCAGTTGTGAAGTTCGCCGATCTCGCCGTTGAAGATCTCGCCGGGCGCGGCGTACTTGTGCGCCTCGATCCATTCCTTGCAGTTGCGCAGATCGTGGGCGACGGAGGGGTGAACGACGGCGTAATATTTACCGCCGATCGTGGGAACGCGGTCCTTTTTCATCTTCGTGACCGCCTTGGAAACCATCTGGGGCGTCAGAACGGACATCGTTTCGGCAGTCGCCTCCATTTCCGCGGGTGCAGAGGGCGTGCTGACGACGGTACCGTCCGCAAGATTGATATTGTCGCAGTAGAATACGTTGGTATTGACGAGCAGAGCGTCGCGGATTAGGGTTTCCTGCGTTTCCGCCGCAGATGCGCCCATTTCCTCGGTCGCGCCGAGAATGGTATCGTCGTAGGCGCGGAGCTCCAGCGTGTCGGTGATCGCCGCGTAAGTACCGTACTGCTCGATGGAGCCCGTTTTGGTGCTCATGCCAAACTTCTGACCCGTGGGGATCACGCCCTCCTCGAGCTTGTCCGCCTTGGCGAAGGTGTTCCATTTGCGCCATTCCACGGTGTTGCCGTGCTTTGCGGGGAGTGCCTGCTTTTTCGCAAACTGCGCGTAAAACATTTCCACGCGCGCGTTTTCCAGCAGCTCGGTGTCGTAAAAGGTTTTCAGCTCGCCGGAGAGAGAATTCGCGCCGTCAAAGGGCTGACTGTCGCCCGTGTGCGCGTTGACGTAGCCGTTCGTCAGCGTATTGACGAGCGTGCCGCCGTCGGCAAAGAGTTGGAGATTCAGAGTTTCTTTCATGATTTTTTTCCTTTCTGTTTATGAATTTTTGAGTTGAAAAGATTCCGCTTGACGCGGTGAACGGGAACGCTTATCCTCTCGGATAAACCTTTTCTCCCCTCGCCATTCTGGCGAGAAGATCCTTTTTGAACGCCTCGCGCTGTTCTCTGTCCGCCCTGGCGTAGTCAAAGGTGCTGACGGAGGGCGCCTGTGCGGATGCGCCCGATTCGTTCGGGCGGCGGCTCCCCGAGCGGATGGCGCTCGCGAGCTTTTCCGCCGTTTTTTCCGAAGCCTCGCGCATGGCGGCGGCGTGGATCTCCTTTCTGTGGATCGCGTAATAGGCGTCCTCCACGGCGATGCCGACGCCGGGCGCGGTCATGCGGGCAAAAACGGGATTGCGAAGCTCCGCGCGAAGGTCAAAATCGGGAAACGTCTCCCGAAGCGCCCTTGCCTGCCGCTCCAGATCGGCAAAATGCAAGCGGAAATTCTCCGCGATATGCGCCGCGCGGATCTGCTCCGTCGGCTCGTCCCGTTCCAAAGGTGCACCCTCGGTATTTTCGGGCAAGGGAGCAGGCGCGGATGCCTCCGTTTCCGCAGAAGCCGCCGCTTCCGCGCCGGTATTCTCCGAAGCCCCCATTTCCGCTGGATCGGGAACGGGCGCATCCTCCCCGAACAGGCGGAGATTCAGCGTTTCATCTGAGTTCTGATACATAAAATCCTCCTTTTTGTTTTAAAAAAAATAACGGTCGTGTTGTTGAATGGTGAGATAAACGGAAATTTAGCGGCGAATCGCCGCGGATGGTTGCCGCCGTATCGTGGTTTGTTCCGGCTTGGTATATTGCTCGACGGCGGATCTCTCCCAAAGGACAGCCCTCCGGAATCATTCTTTTTCCCACTATACCATGCAAAATTCCCACGAAACGTAAGGTTCGCGTGATGAGATCGGACGCGCACCCGCGCCATCAAATCGAAACCGCCGATTCGCTGAACCGACACTTCCGAACCTCTTAATTTCGGGTGTAGCTGCAATCGGAGCTGCCGGGAGCCTGTTCTTTCGGAATCAGAAAAAGAGCAAACGGGACAATTGATGGCGCGTTCGATCAAGCGTTTGGCTTGCCTGCTTCTTTTTGCAACTTTTTCTTTCAGGTAAAGAAAAAGTTGACCGTTCCCCTTTTCAAAGGGAATTTTTGCTCATTTTTGTAGAAAAGTTCTCCCATAAACAATCATTTACCATCCTACACCGTCTCGTACGTCACGCTTCGGGGATAATTCTCCGCGAGCAGGGCGAAGCCTCTGCAAATGGCATCGAAGCCCGTCGTGACGTCGTCCTCCTCGTCCTTGCAGGGCGTGCAGGAAATCGCGGTATCGCCGGAAAGCAGATCCACGCAGACGCATTCCGCCGCTTGGGCTTCCTTCATGCCGAGGACGAAGGCGCCGAGCGTATACGCGAGAATGGATACCGCCGCGCAGACGAGATCGCGTCCCTTTTCCGCGCTGTCCGCGTGTCCGCGCAAGAAAACCGCATGACTCCTGCGGTCATAAGTCACCTTGACCATAAAAACCTCCTTAATGCAAGTTCTATGAAAAAATAAATTCTTGTTTATCATTCTGTCGATGCGCCGAAAAAGGAAAGCTCATCGTAGGGGCGCACAGCCAATTTGTCTGTATGTTCGCCCGCAAAAGGAGAATCGTTTCGGATTCAATCAATAGAAGTAAAAAATGCAATTTGTTGTGTTTTTATACGGGCGAACGCAGTTCGCCCCTACTATGTTGTCCCACTTAAAAGTTAACATTCCTAAAAGCCTTCCTCGGGAGGTAGCGAAGCGGCATCGCGGTAGTGAATAAAAGCCTAAATGGCTTTTAGAGCCGCGATGTGACCGAGCCGCAGCGAGACGGTGGCACGCAAAGCGTGGTCTCCCCAGTCGCATAGTCGTTTCACGCGCAAAGCGAACTTTGCTTCTGAAACTCCTTGCTTTGTGGGGTATCGCTTCATCAAAACAGCCATTTAGGCTATTTTGATTTGCTCACAGAAGGAGCCCGC
>JAFQOX010000064.1 GCA_017412045.1 Clostridia bacterium | reverse complement strand
GGCGCAAGCGGTCAAGAGGCACGCTTGCCTGCTTCTTTTTGCAACTTTTTCTTTCAGGTAAAGAAAAAGTTGACCGTTCCCCTTTTCAAAGGGAATTTTTGCTTACTTTTGTAGAAAAGTTCTCCCATAAACAATCATTTATCTAAACAAATACGGTCGAAAGGCAACGCCTTGATCCGGCTCGCCCTTCAGCGCCCGATCTCCGCCGCGCGTCTTTTGCAAACCTCCGCGCCGTCCTCTCCGAAAACCGTTTCCAGAAGCTCGGAGAGGCTTTCTCCGTCGGCGACGTCCCCGCGAACGATCGCCATGGGAACGAGAAGTCTTGCCGCCGCGGCTTCGTCGATCGCCTCGTCACCCTTGCCGCCGCAAGCGGCGTAAGCGTAGGCGAAGCGTTCCGTACCGAGCCAGAGCCTGTTATCTATGCGGAAGGAGGACGTACGGCAGACGCGCTCCTCCAGCAGATCCATCTTTTTCCATTGCGCTTCCGCGATCGTGACGACGGCATCCATGCCCTCCTTCAGATATTCCAGCTGACCGTAGCCGAAGGGCTTCGCTTGCGTGCGCGAGGAAGCCTCGGGACAGCGCTCGCAGACGGGCGTATCCACCGCCGCGGCAAGCGCAATCGGGAGAGGAAGTCTGCCGAGAACGTCTCCGCGCGCCACGCCCGCAACGAACCAGACGTTAGACGGCATACGCAGAGAGCCGTCAGCCAAGCGGACGGAAACGCCGCCGAGCGGATTTGCGATATAGGGCGCAAAGGGAGCGAAAAGCGCTTCCGCATCCTCGCAACGAACGTCGGAGATGCCGACGAGGTGGATGCTTGCGGGCGCGTTTTTGGCGGCCTCGAGCGCCGCGCGGATGCCCTCGCTCTGATTTTCGGGTGCATCCGCTTCCGCAAAATAGGGCGCCGTATCGAAATATTCGGAAAGCATCTGCAAAAGCGCGCGGAAATCCTGCGCGGTCACACCGCCGAGGATCAGCAATCGGGAGGATGCGAACGAAGCCAGCAGCCTTCTGACGCCGTCCGCGCCGAGCTTACATCCTCTTTCACGGGCAAAGACCTCCAATTCGGCGGCAACGGAGGCAAAATCGCGGTTTTTATCCACGTCTGCAAAATACGCCGTATCCGCCGCGTACGCGACGTCCGTTTCTTCCGCGGGAAAATCCGCCTCGGCATCAAAAGCCTGCGCGAACATCGCGGGCGCATCGTATGCGGGAATCTGCTCCGCATCGCGGAAGAGCTGTTCGTTCTCCCGCTCCAGAAGCGCGCGGTCCGCCTGCCTTTGCTCCTGTCTGTGAATCGCCTCCGCGATGAAGATCCAGACGCCGAGCAGACAGAGGATCAGCTCAAACCACGCGAAGAAGCGCGGCTCCGTCCCCATCGCCGTCCAATAGACCTTCAGCACAGCCGCCATCAGGATCGCCGCGCCGCCTGCGATCCAGTTGAGCACCGATCTTTTCATAGTTGTGATATTCGCCTCCAATAGATAATGATGTGTACGTACGTTTGGTTTCGTATGAATATAATCGTTCAGCCGCCCGCCGTCGGGCGCGAGCGTTTCGCCGTCCGCGGTGATCTTACCCGACAGGCGGAGATCACGCACGGATGCGCCGACGAAGATTGCGTAATCGCCCGCCTCCGTCACGCAACGGTTCTTTTCCTTCGCATAAGCAGCGGGCAGGCGGATGGGGATCCGCACGGTTTTCCGTTCGCCCGGATCCAGCTCTGCGCGCGCAAAGCCGACCAGCTCCTTTTCGGGGCGTACGACGGCGGAGTCAAGCTTGCCCGCGTACACCTGCACGGTCTCCGTTCCTCTGCGCCCGCCGATATTTTCCACGGTGACGGAAACGGCATCCGCGCCCTCCGTCACGAGTCGGGTATAGGCAAATTCCGTATAGCCGAGCCCGTGCCCGAAGGGAAATCCGACGTCCTCGCCCGCGGTACCGTCGTAACGGTAGCCGAGAAAAACGCCCGTTTTCAAGCCCTCTCCCGCATACGCACGACGGCGCTCCTCCCAAGCCTCCGTATCGGTACGGACGGCGGATGCCAGCCTGCCGCAGGGATTCAACCGTCCCGCAAGCGCATCTGCCAGAACCGTTCCGCCGTATTCCGTGCGGAAGGGCATCGTCACGATCGCGCCGCAGGCATCGGGGTACGGAAGGCTCCAGAGCTCGTCGGACGGCAAGACCGCAGTGAGCCGATCCCGACAGAAGCCGAGACGGTCCAGAAGCGCCGTCTGATTGGCGGGAAGGGTGATCCTCCCCGTCCGTTTCGCCTCCGATGCGCGCGTCTGACCGTTGCCGAGAAAAAGGACGACCGCATCGGCTTGCGCCGCGAGCGCGACGGCTTCAGAAATCCCGTCCTCGTTCCTCGTTTGATCCAATCGGTATCCGCGCGCCGCGCCGACGGTACGGAAGCCGAGCGCCCGCAAGCGCTCTCCGCAAATATCCACGAGCCGCTTTCCCTGTGCTCCCGCAAAGGCAATATCGCCGATCAGGCAAACGCTCGCGCCATCAGTAAGCGGGAGCAAATCGCCCTCGTTGCGAAGCAGGACGAGCGATTCCGAGACCGCGCGAAGCGCCGTTTCTTTTTCATCGGGAATCTCGAGGCGCACGTGCTTTCGCTTGACGGAAAAGGCGAAGTCCAGAAGCCGATCCATCGCCGCATCCAAAGCCTCGGGCGCGAGCGCGCGTCCCTGCGCCACGGCATCGGCGAGCGTTTGCTCGGTTTCCTCGCCGCGGCTGACCGCTTCGCGCAGATTCCGATAACGGGCAAGCGCCGTCCGCACCGCGCTCTCGGAGCCTTCAAAAAACAACTGTCCTTTCGCCAGACACGAAACGCTCTGCTCCGCCGAAACCCGTCCGCGGAAAAGCGTCGCATCGCAAAAGCCGCTCACCGTTTCGGCAAGCGCCGTATTGACGGAGCAGTATTCTCCGCCGTCGGGATCGCAAAAGACGTGAAGCGCGGCGCACGGCGCATCCGCAAGCGCACGCACGTACGGCTCCGTGAGAAATTCGTGCAAAAAGCGTTCGTTCGGCTCACGGTCCAGAAAAGCGGGCTCGTCGCCGTGCAAGCCGAAGCCGCCCATACTGACGGCAATCTGCGCGCGGTCGGCGGCTTCCGCATACGCCCGCGCGATCTCACAGGCGAGATACGGGTCCTCCGAAAGCGCTCTGCGGTAAGGGCTGATCCGCGCTCTCGGCGCGGGTACGGTCAGCAGATCCGCGTTTTTCCGCACCGCTCTTTCCGCGAGTGCCTGCGCCGTCTCTCGGATCAGCGGCATATCCCAGCTGTTGGCAAGCGCATCGGGCGCGGGAAATTCGCCCTCGCCGAGCGATTCGACGGACGCTTGGAGCAAACGGGGCAGTCCCTTCTCCCCATAACGCCCGTCGGACAGACGGCGGACGTCGCACAAAATACCGATTTTTTCGTCTTCCGAAAGCGTTCGGATGATCTCGTCATACTTCAACATTTCGTTCTCCTGCTGTTATTATGCGCGCCTGCGCGTTCTCCGTAAGCGCGGTATACGCTTCACGCCCGCGGCGCAATCCCGTTTGATTTCCGACGGCATCGGAAATCGCCATTTGACCCACGGCAAGCGCGGTCAGAAGCGCGACCGTGATCAAAGCCGCAAGCACTGCGCGCCATCCGCCCTCGGACTTCTTTTCTTTCCGTGCGCGCTCCTCCGACGGCGGACGGCGGACGTAAAAGACGGAAACGCCTCCGTCCGTCACCCGATAGCGGTAGCACTCGGAGCGGACCTCCGAGAAAACGACGCTGAAATCCGCGCACGCCTCCTCCACCTCCACGGCGGTCCCGGGCGCATAAAATTCGCCGGGCAGGAATTGCATATCGCCGTGGCTCACCCGCGCGCAAGCGAGAGGGTTTCCCCCGGCATCGCACTGAAAAACCGTGTAATCCATGCCGTCCACGGTATGACCCAATTCATTGAAAAACCGCAGCAACAGAACCTTTTTGCCGTTGCGGCGGAGAAATAGATATTGCTTCACCGAGATGAAATTGCCGATCTGCGGACGTCGGTAATCCCCCTTGGCGATATACTGTTCTTCGTCAATCACGGTAAGTCTCCTTTCACGGCACCGTTTCGTTAGTTTTATGAACGCGAATTCGATGGAAAAACAAATTCTTGTTTATAGTCCCGTTTACGCACAAAATTCAGATTCGCTTGTAGGGACCGGCGTCCTCGACGGTCCACGTAAAAATGAAATATTTTCACAAAATCATGTAGGTGAATTGTAGCATTCTACAAATCAAAAGTGCAATTTTTGTTTGTATTCATGGACCGTCGGGGACGCCGGTCCCTACATTGGTGCGAATCTCATGTTCGCTTTTCTACGGAACATCTCCGCTAAACAAGAATTTATCATTCTTCTCAAGCTAACGGCATTACCTTGCGACCCGTAAATTCCAAATCAGCCGCGCGAGAAGCACGCCGGCGGCAAGCGAGGTGAGCGCGGTGAAAAGAACGCCGATGACCGACGCTGGATCTGCATAACCGAACAGCCGCTCCGCCACGCTGACGAGAATCGAACGGAGCAGAAGCATGAGCGCGCACAGACCGAGCGCGGTCACTGCCGAAAAGATGCGCGCACGGGATGAGGGAACCGACGGGGCGAGCTTTTCGCCGTTGACCGCGCGTACGGACACCTTGGCGTAAGCGGTCCGCGCAGGCAGAAGGAGCGGACGGGAAATCCCGTTTCGTTCTGCGGAAAGCTTCTCCGAGGCGCACGCCGTGGCGATCCTGCGCCCGCGGCTGTCAAGGGCGGTGGCTTCGTAGGAGACCTCCTCCACGCGCTCGTCGAATTGACATTGCATATATTTTTTCTCTCCGTGCGCGGTCCCTCCGTGCACGGAGAGTAGATACCGCTTCATATAGATCCGATCGGAGGCGGACGGCTCGTACAGGATCGCCCTTCCGTTTTCGTAGACGTAACGGCGGATGCCGCGGTCACCCTCCGCGAGCCCCCCGATGCTCGGCGACAAAAGCAGATCGGGCAGAACGCGGACGATCAGAAAAAGATAGACCGTCACGGCGCAGATCGCTTCGACGGCGCGCGCCGCCAGAAAAACTGCCGTTTCCAAAGACCATACCATTTCTTTTCCCTCCCGTCGGATTTATCTGACACTCATATCGTATTTCTGAAACAAGCGGATCACGTCGTTTCCGTCCACGTTCGCGCCGGGAAATTCCTTCAGGATCTGACGCGCCGCAAAGACGGCAAAATCGGACGTGACCGTAAAGCCTTGCTTTTCGAGCGCGGCTTGCAAAAGCGATGCCAGCTGCGCTTCCTTTTCCTCCGCGCCCTCCTCGGACGAATTGACCAGCGCGACCGCCGAAGCGATCTCGGGCGTCAATTCATAGCAGGCGGACGTGCGCAGAAAGAAGGATGCGATCGCGGACAGCGCGAAATCGGTCGCATCGAGATGCGCCGTGTCGGGATTCTCCGCCAGAACCGCGTTCATTTTCCCGATCACGCCGCTTTCGGAAAGATTCGTTAAGATCGTCCCGCAATCGCCCTGCGCGATGCCGCTTTCCAGGATCAGCGCGTATACCTCCAGCATCGTCGCGGTATTACGGGAGAGTCCCTCCGCGTCAGCCTCGGCGCAAGCCTCCAGCACACCGCGGAATACGGGATTCATGATCGAATGCACGGCGGGACCGCCGATCTCCGGAAACGCTTCTCCCCTGCGCCACGCATCGGCGCATCCTCTGACGAGCTCCTCCCAAAGAGGTGCGCAGAGCGCCGACTTCCACATCTCCGTGCCCAGACGGCGAAGCGACTGCGCGTGCTCCTCGCCTGCGTTCAGCGGATCGTGAAACGCCGCGTACGCGAGAGTCAGATCTCCCGAAACGGACGCGAGCGCGCGCGCCTCGGAGAGCAGAAGGACCTTTTCGCCCGATGCGTATACGCTTCCCGCGTTATCGTAAATCACCCTGCCGCCAATGCGATAAAAAAGCTTGGATACGGGATCCCCGTTCAGGACGCGCACCGTCTGCGCATCCTC
This sequence comes from Clostridia bacterium, assembly GCA_017412045.1. Lineage (GTDB taxonomy): Bacteria > Bacillota > Clostridia > Oscillospirales > CAG-272 > QALR01. The sequence continues at coordinate 13,071 of JAFQOX010000064.1, read as the reverse complement.
GGAATCGTCCGCGTAGCCTGCGATCGCGAGCGCGGGCTCAGCAATCAGCAAAGAGCCCGTGACGGGCGCGGTCAGCGTACAGGTCAGAAGCACGGCGCTGAGAAAGCCGCAAAAAGCGCCCTTCGCGCGGCTTGCGCCGTCCGTATCCGAGGCTTCCTCCTCGGCATCCGCGCCGCGTTTCGCCATGCGCCGACGGTAGATCTCCCGCGCGGCTTCCCGAACGGCAACGCGAAGAAGCAGAAAAACGAAAACGTACAGAACCGTACCGATCAGCATGGTCAAAAAGTCGGAAAGAACGGAAAAAAACGAAGGAACGCGTGCCGCAAAATCGACGGAAAGGCGCATCTCCGCCGTTTCCTTCACGATCACCGCCGCCAACGCGCGAGAGCACGCCGCGGTCGCGAAAAAGGACAAAAAAAGTGCCGAAACGTCGAGCCCGAGAGAGACGGCAGAACGCAGAAAGCCTTTTTTCGCGCCGTTATAAATTTCTATGAATGCCACCGTAAAAAACAGAAGCAGAATCGGAGTGGAAAGCAACGTAAAAGACATGATAACATCCTTTCGCAAAAGTGACAACGCATTTTTCAATAGTTTATCATAAACGGGGCATTATTGTCAATAGTTGACGAAGTAAACTCCATGGCAATTGCATTACTTTTTAATCAGATCAATTTCCGTTTATCTTTCTATTCTTCATCATTTTGATAAAACAAAAAAGCGGGCAACGCCCGCTCGAAGTTGCTCGCCTACCGCAGTTCAGCCTGTATTGAAACAATGCGAAACGGCGAGGACCATTTTGCGCAATTTCCTATGGAACGAAAAAGTACGCCTATCAGTCCAATAGGCGTACTTCTTCAGATCACATTATATTATATGTTCATATAAAAATCAAGTGGTTTTAGAAAAAATTACATTATTTATATATTTATAATTTCGAAAAATCCCAAGTCTATCTTTCACAATCGTAGATAAAAAGTCAAAAAGTTCATCTATTGGACTGATAGATGAACAAAATCCATCTGCATATAAGCGTCCATCTTTTCATATTTTCGTTTATTTTCCATTTTTGAGAAAATGTCGCTTTTCGGGAGACGTTTTTACGATCCGGATGTGCTATCATAGGGCTATAACGTTTTGGCGTTATAGCCCGGCCGCGATGCCATCGGAATCGCCCGTAGCTGTAACCCGCATTTGCGAACAATCATATGACAAAGGAGATGAAAAATAATCAAAATGAATAACAACGAAAACAGGCGCTGTTGCTACTGCGGCGAAACAATTGAGAATTTGGCGTTGCACGGCGGCATCCGAAAAATCCGATGCGAATCTTGCGGTCATGAATGGATCGAACCGTCCGAAGAAACCTTGCAGGAAATTTACGACCTGCACACCTTTTGCGACGAAGTCATTTCGATCATGTCCCATCCGGGATCGCTGAAGCAAAAAAGAGAATTGTGGCGATACGACACGAAGCTGAAGGACCTTTTTGAGCAGCACAGCGCACAAACGGAAAGAAAAGCGTTCTTTGCGATCTGCTGCGCCGCTTATCAGACCTGCGGTTTCCTTGCGTACAAAAATTTTGAAGGCAAGGACACCGAAACAGAGGCAAAAGAATGGTATACTGTTGCAAAGGATTATCTGGACGCGCACCCCACAGAAAAGAACGAGAAACAGAGCGACAAACAGATTCTGAAGAGGTATGTGCATCTCTATGAAAAACGGCTTCTGCATAAAAAACGCAATCGCTCGCTCATTACGGTCTCCGTTGTCGGAGGCGTTCTCGTTCTCGGACTGACGGCGGGCGCGATCATCGGCTCGTCCTACACCCCCGTAAAAAATGACCCCGCCACCGGCATCACGATCACCATTCCGAACGATGCGGTATCCATGTTCGAAAAAATCGGCATTCAGATCGACGCGGAGCAGAAATCGCAGAAATCCGTCGCTTACATCGATGCCAAGAACGCGCTGCGCAATGAGACGGGAACCTTCGTGCTTTACGATATTGCCCTGCTCGGCGGCAAAGACGCCCTGGATTTTGACGGCACGGTCAAGGTCGAGGTTCCGATCCCCGAGGGCTTCGATACGAGCGCGATGAAGGTCTATCACATCGTTTCCGACGAGGAATACGAGGAGATCCCCTGCTCCGTATCTCTGGCGAAAAATACGATCACCTTTGAAACCACGCATTTCAGCTATTACGCGGTCGCGGAAAGACACCCGCTCCTCTCCTTTGACACGGTCGGCGCGGGCGAGATCGAGATGCAGTCTGTGAAGAGAGATACGCTCGCCTCCGAGCCGACGGCTCCGCAGAAAACGGGCTATACCTTCGGCGGCTGGATGTTCGACGGCGAGCTTTGGGATTTCTCCGCAGATACCGTGAAAAAGGATATCACGCTCACCGCAAGCTGGATCCCCAATCAGTACGAGATCACACTGAACGCGGGCGGCGGCTCGTTGCAGACGCAGTCCATCCGTGTTCCCTATATGTCTGCTTACGAGAACCTTCCCGCCAACGTCGCCAAAAGCGGCTATACCTTCATCGGTTGGTTCACGTCCGCCGAGGGCGGTACGCAGGTGACGAGAGAGACGATTCTGACGACGGCAGGCAATCTGACGCTCTACGCGCGCTTCCGTGCCAATGACAATCAGGTGCATTTCCAAGCGGGCGGCGGCATCGGAGAAATGGCGCCCCTTACGATTCCGACGGGCGGCAGTGCGAAGCTTCCGAACGTCACCTTCACGAGACTCGGCTACACCTTCGTCGGCTGGGCAACCTCTCCCGACGGCGAGGCGGTATATGAAAACAGAGCCTCCTTCGCCATGGACACCCAAGCCTCCCACACGCTCTGGGCGGTATGGGAAGCCAATACGAATACGCTGAAATTCAACGCAAACGGCGGCATCGGCTCCATGAACGCCATCTCCCTGCAAACGGGACAGTCGTTCAATCTTCCCGCCAACGCATTCGCGAGGGAAGGCTACGTCTTTATCGGCTGGTCCACGACGGCAGGCGGTCAAGCCGTCTATACCGACCTTGAAAAGTATACGATGGGCACGAGCGCCGTCACGACTCTGTACGCCGTATGGGAAACGAATACCAATAAGGTGGTATTCCATTCCAATAACGGCATCGGCGCCATGGCTCCGATCCGACTCGAAACGGGCGAGACCGCGGAGCTTCCGAAATGCACCTTTACCAAAACGGGCTATACCTTCCTCGGCTGGAGCGACACGCCGGACGGCAGAGTGCTTTACGCGGACGGCTCCCGTTACGTCATGGGCAACGCATCCTCCTATACCCTCTACGCCGTATGGGAAGCCAAGGAATATCATATTTCCTTTGATGCCAACGGCGGCACGGGCGAGATGGCATCCCTGAATATCAAAACGGGCGAAACGAGACCGCTTCCCGTGAATAAATTTGAAAGACCCGGCTACACCTTCAAGGGCTGGAATACCGCGCACGGCGACCTGATCGAATACGAAAACCTCGCGGAATACACCATGACGGCAGCCAAGGACGTCGTCCTCTACGCCGTATGGGAAGCAAGCGTGAACGAATTGCATTTCCACGCAGGCGGCGGCTCGGGTACCATGAACGCGCTGACGATCAAGACGGGTAATACCGTCTATCTCCCCGTCAATCGGTTTACGAGACCCGGCTACACCTTTATCGGCTGGAGCAAGACCAACGGCGGCTCTGTGGATTTCAATCCCGGCGCGCGCTATCAGATGGGCTCGGATCAAAAATATACGCTCTACGCCGTATGGAAGGAAAACACGAATAAGGTCTGTTTCAACGCAAACGGCGGTACGGGCGCAATGGATCCCATGGACGGAAAAACGAACGGCACGATCAAGCTTCCCGAATGCGGCTTTAACCGCAACGGATACGTTTTCGTCGGCTGGAGCACAACGGCCGGCAGCCATACCGCGGATTACGCGGCGGGCGCGATCTACACGGTCGGACCGGAAGCAACGGTCACGCTTTACGCAGTCTGGTCGGGTGAAAACAATCAGGTCGTATTCAATTCCAACGGCGGCGAAGGCACCATGGCTCCGATCAATATCCCGACGGGTAATACCGCCGCGCTGACCGAAAACCGATTCACCAGACCCGGCTATACCTTCGCGGGCTGGGCAACCTCCGCAGGCGGAGAAAAGGTATATGACGACGGCGCGGACTTCGCAATGACCACGCCCGACACCAAGGTGCTGTACGCCGTATGGATCGCCAAGAGTAACGCCGTACAGTTTGATGCCAACGGCGGTACGGGTGAAATGGACGCCATGCGCGGAGATACGGACAGCACGATCACGCTTCCCGGATGCGGATTTGAACGTAAAGGATACTCGTTCGTCGGCTGGAGCCAAACGGAAGGCAGCCTCGTCGCAGACTACAAGGCGGGAGATGCCTATACGGTCAGCCACGATGAAGTAACCACGCTCTATGCAGTCTGGGTTGGCATTCCCAATCAGCTGATCCTGAGCCCCAACGGCGGCACGGGAACCATCAAGACCGTGACTGTCAAGACGGGGGATAAAATCAATCTTCCCGCCAACACCTTTGAACGTCCCGGTTATACCTTCGTCGGCTGGAGCAATACCCCCGACGGTAACGTGCTTTATGAAAACGAAGCCCTCTACGTGATGGGCACGGAAGCTTCTTATACGCTTTACGCCAAATGGGAAAAAAATACGAATACGATCGCCTTTGACAAAAACGGCGGATCCGGCAATATGAACCCCATGCAGGCAAAAACGGACTCCGAGATCACGCTTCCCGCGTGCGGATTTAACCGTAAGGGTTACAAATTTATCGGCTGGAGCAAAACGGCAGACAGCCAAACCGCGGATTACGAAGCAGGCGCACGTTATCAGGTTGGTACCGAAAAAACGGTTACACTCTACGCCGTATGGAAAGCGGAGGAATACACCGTTTCCTTTGACAGCAACGGCGGTACGGGCAAAATGGATTTTCTGTCCATCAAGATGAACGAAACGAAAAACCTTCCCTCCAATCAGTTCACAAAACCCGGTTGGACCTTCGCGGGCTGGGCAACCTCCGCAAACGGAGAAAAGGTATATGACAACTGCGCTGCATACGTCATGACGGATGCAGAGAACGTCACGCTCTACGCCGTATGGAAAGAAAACACGAATACGGTTTCTTTCGACAAAAACGGCGGTACGGGTGAGATGAAGCCCATTGAGCTTAAGACGGGTAAAACAATCTTTCTTCCCGCAAACACCTTTACGAGAGCGGGCTATACCTTTGCAGGCTGGTCCACGTCGCCCAACGGCAACGTCGAATATAAAGATAAGGCTTCTTACACCATGGGAACGGAGACTTCCTATACGCTTTACGCGAAATGGGAAGCAAACACAAATACGCTGAAATTCCCTGCGAACAAGGGCACGGATGAACCGGACTCCATGGAAGCAAAAACGGACTCCAAGATCACACTCCCCGCGTGCGGAGCCAAACGTAAAGGCTACTCGTGTATTGGCTGGAGTAAAACGGAAAACAGCAACACGGTAGAGTATGGCGTGGGAGCAACATACACGGTTGGTCCCGAATCAGAGGTCACGTTCTACCCTGTCTGGGTTGGCGAAAACAATCAGGTCGTATTCAATCCCAACGGCGGCACCGGTATCATGAATCCGATCAACATCGCGACGGATAAAACCGCCGCGCTGACAGCAAATCAATTTACAAGACCCGGTTATACCTTCGTCGGCTGGGCAACCTCCGCAGACGGAGAAAAGGTGTATGACAACGGCGCAATTTTTGAAATGCGCACGCCTGAAACCGTCGTTTTGTACGCCGTTTGGAGCGCTCACAGCTACAAGGTCAAATACGATTCCAACGGCGGTAACGGAACCATGATCGAATCCGATCACGTTTACGGCACATCCAAGAAACTGAGCAAAAACACGTTTACCAAAACCGGTTATCATTTCGTCGGCTGGAGTACGGAAAAGAACGGTGACGTTGTATACAAGGATGAAGATGCTGTTCAGAATCTTACGTCCGTAAAAGGCGGTACGGTTACGCTGTACGTGAAGTGGGACGAAAATCCTTACACGGTCATATACGATTCCAACGGCGGTAACGGAACCATGAGCGATTCCGATCACGTTTACGGCACACCACCCAAGCAATTGACCAAAAACACGTTTACCAAAATCGGTTATCATTTTGTTGGCTGGAGTCTGACCAAGGACGGTCCCGTTCAATACAAGGATGAAGAAGCCGTTCAGAATCTGACAAGCGACTACCCGGATGCCAAGGTCACGCTGTACGCGCAGTGGGACAAAAATCCTTACACGGTCAAATACGATTCCAACGGCGGCAACGGAACCATGAGCAATTCCGATCACGTTTACGACACACCCAAGCAATTGAACAAAAACACGTTTACCAAAACCGGTTACCATTTCATCGGCTGGAGTACAGAAAAGAACGGTGACGTTGTATACAAGAATGGAGAGGCCGTTCAGAATCTGACGGACAGCGGTACGTTCACACTGTACGCGAAGTGGGAAGTCAACATTTACACGATCACGGTACAGGGTATTGACGGCATGAATGCCGGCACGGATACAAAAGGAAATCCGAAGTATGGTGTCAAAACGCTGGATACGATCTACTTCACGGTTGGCGATCCGACGAAGGGGATGGCGAAAGGCTTCTATCAAGACAGCAGTTGCACAGTCAAGCTTTCTTCGACCAATATCCTTAATAATTACCGTGTTGACAGCACCAAATTTGACTTTGGCGGCTTGTATTCCGAAGCGATTGATTACAACGGACATTCTTATGCAAACGCAAACGGCGTCCGTATCATCGATGCAAACGGCACCTTTGTTTCAGATCAGTTGCGTTTGAACGATACGGCATATACCGGCACGCTCTACGCGCTGGCAAAGCCGAAGCAGTTCACGATCACGTTGAATTACAACGAGACATCCCAACTCGTGCTTTCCGTAACGAACGCGGCAACCACCTCTGTTTATGCGTATTACAACGAAAAGCCCGAAACGATTTCCGTTATGCCCAACAGCAAATACTACAAACCCCTTTCCTATCAGGCTTCCGGTAGCACTGCAAAGTTCAGCTTTACGGCGAACGGTACTGCATCGGGTTATTATAACGTAGTGGGTAATTCGACGGTTTCCTGTCAGTGGACAAAGAAATACGCAGATTATAACTACGTTTACGACGTGACTACTCTGAGTAGCATTCGCAAGAATCCTTCCGCAAAATATCTTTTGCTTTGTGATATTGATTTGAATGGTGCCGAGTGGACGCCTATTGATACGTTCAGCGGTACGCTCGACGGCGATGGACACAGCATTCATTCGTTCTCTATTGTTGACAGCGATGTAAAGACGGAAAAGAACGTTGGGTTCTTCAGAACAAATGACGGTACGATCAAAAATCTGACGATCGGCACCAACACCAAGAATTTGTCTGACTTTAGCGGACATTCTGTCTCTATCGTTTCCAAAGTAAATGAAGCATCTTCTGAATCCGTACATTCTTTGGGCGCTATCGTAGGAAATAACAGAGGCACGATTTATCATTGCTTTGTCGATAACGTTCTTGTCAACGGTGAATTGTATGACAGAAATAACAATGATAGCGCATTCTGCAAGGTCGGAGGCGTAGCGGGAAGCAATTTCGGAACGATTGAGCGTTGTTCTGTAGAAAGCAGTACGGTGATCAGCTACGTAACCGCGAAAAAGGATTCCGGCGATAACAATTACGCATACGCCGGAGGTATTACCGGATATAACGAGTCAACCGGAATTTTCGAGGATGGCAAATTGATTAACGGTGTCGTCAAGGATTGCGTTTCCTTTAACAACAAGCTTATCCGCGCCGATGCACGCGGAGACGGGGACGGCGACAATGATGCATATCCGCAGGCGGTCTGCGGCGGTCTTGTCGGCGACTCCCGTCATGGCGGCGTATACAACAGCGCGGCATATGGTAACGTAGTTGAGGCCTCTGCCAGCACTGGCGGTAATACGTTTCCGTTGGTCCTGAAGGGACTCTTTATCGGCGCGACCAAAGAGACGTTTGCCAATACCAAAGGAAAAGAAGTAGTTATTTTTAACGGAAAGACTACAAAAAATTATTACGGTACTCTTCTCGGCGATTCGCTTTACACCGGAGTCGTTTTGAATCCGAATAGTGAAATTACTGTTCCCTCGTTGGTTGTGTTCAAAGTGCTCTCTTACTACATGACTAATGGTTATGTGAACAGACCCGAGGACGACAACTTCCGCTCCATTACGAATCCCACAGATTTCCAATTTTATTTGAATACGGAATATTGGAATTTTGTTGATGGTTATCCGACCCTGAAGTAAGGCTCGCAAGCTTCATTCTTCTGAAGGACAGAAGAGCCATCATCAAGCACAACGCCCGCTATTCCTATTGACGGACCATGCGTCTGCAAAAGCCGATCGCGCTTTTGCAGGCGCATATTTTTTTCGGTCGCCTTTTCACGTTCAGCTCGATTTGCGGTTGCCGAGCGGTTTCGATACCGTGGAATTTTCGCGGCGAAAGCATTTGCTTTTTTCGGAAACGGAACGGTAAATTCTTGTTTGCGCCAAAGGCGCAAACAAATGCGGAATTAGGAATTAGGAATTAGAAATTCAGAAAGGCTTTGGGATTGTTTGCTTTTTGAACAAATTACACCGCTAAACAAGAATTTATCTTAAAAAAGTAAATGCGGTCATCGCGGGATTTTTTTCGTTCCGCTCTTGTCAGCCACATAGGGAGTATGCTATAATATAATCAACGAAAAAAATGCGTAAAAGGCACAACCACAATTTCTGATATGGAAAGGCACGGTCATTCTATCTATGATTTACGAAAATGAAAAGCTTCGGGAAATTTCTTTTCCCCTCGGCGGCATCGGCACGGGCTCGATCGGGCTCGCAGGCAACGGCTCGCTGATCGACTTCGAGATCTTCAACCGTCCGAATAAAAACAGCATCAACGCCTATACGTTTTTCGCCGTGAGAGCAGAATACCCGGACGGACGGCGAAACGTCAGAATCCTACAGGGCGACGCGATGAAGGATTTTTCCGGCTTCACGCGCGGACCGCAGGGCAGGGGCTTCGGCGAGGGCTACGCGCAGGGGCTGATGGCAACCTATCCGCATTTCCGCAGAGTCGTCTTTGACGGACGGTTTCCGATCGCTTCGCTCCGCTTTTGCGATGAAAATTTCCCGGGCGAGGTCACGCTGACGGCGTGGAATCCCATGATCCCGCTCGATTCCGAAAATTCAAGCATTCCCGCGGCTTTCTTCGATATACGGCTCGAAAACGGCGCGCCCGACGTGAAATATTCCGTCTTTTTCTCCGTGGCGAATCCCTTCCCGCGCACGAAAAACGAAATTGCCGAGGACGGAGATTTTCCTGCCGTCACGCTCCGCTATGCAGACGAGCCGACGGACAGCGTCGAGTACGGCGATCTGACCGTGGCGGTGGACGGCAAAGACGCGGTCCGGCAGGAATATTGGTATCGCGGCGGCTGGCAGGATCCCGTTTCCACCTTCTGGTACGAGATGACGCGCGGAACGCTCACGGACCGCCGTTATCCCACGGCGCACAAGGCGGACCGCTGTACCGTCGGCGCTTCGCTCGCCGAGGGGGAAAAAACGCGCTTCGTGCTCTCGTGGAACGTGCCGAACAACTATAATTACTGGTGGCGCCGCTTGGATGAAAACGGCCGCGACGTGAAGTGGAAGAATGATTACGCCACGCGCTTTGCGGATTCCCGCGCATCCGCCTTTTACGCGCTCGCCCATTACGATGCCTTCTTTGAGAAAACGGCGCTCTTCCGCGATACCCTGCACGGCTCCTCTCTCGATCCCGCTGTCATCGATGCCATCTCCTCCACGATGTCCGTTTTGAAATCCCCTACCGTTCTGCGCCTGGAAAACGGCGAATTTTACGGCTGGGAGGGCGTCCACAGTCAGAGCGGCTCCTGCGAGGGCACCTGCACGCACGTCTGGAGCTACGCTTACGCGCTCTGCTTCCTTTTCCCCGATCTGGAGCGCTCGATCCGCGATACGGAATTTCGCTTTGACGTGGAGCCGAACGGCAAAATGGGCTTCCGCACCCTTCTCCCGCTCGGCAGAGGCGTTTCCAAAACGCGCGCCTGCGTGGACGGCTCCATGCTGACCGTCGTCAAGACCTACAGAGAATGGAAGATCAGCGGCGACGACGCATGGCTCGCATCGCATTGGCAGGACGTGCAGAAGATTCTCGCCTACGCTTGGCACGAGGAGAACCCCGATGCGTGGGACAGAGACCGCGACGGCGTGCTGGAGGGCAGACAGCACCACACGCTCGACATGGAGCTTTTCGGCCCGTCCTCATGGCTGGAGGGACTGTATCTGGCGGCGCTTTCCGCGGCGGCGGAGATGGCGGAGCATTTCGGAGAAGCAGAGAAGGCGGCGGACTACCGCGCGCTCTTCGCAAAGGGCTTTTCCTACACGAAAGAACGTCTTTTCAACGGAAAATACTTCGTCCAGAAAGTCGATCTGTCCGAAAAGGCTTACGTCGAACGCTTCGGCTGTCCCGAATATTGGAACGAGGAGCAAAATCAATTGAAATATCAGATCGCGGACGGCTGTGAGATCGACCAGATGCTCGGTCAATGGCACGCGAATCTGCTGGGTCTCGGCGATATGTTTGACAAGGAGCAGAGAAGGACCGCGCTCGTCAACACCTTCCGTAACAATTTTAAACCAAGCCTGCGCGAGTTTGCGAATATGTGGCGCGTATTCGCGATGAACGACGAGGGCGGAACGGTGATCTGCGATTATCCCGAGGGCGCGGAAAAGCCCGTGATCCCGATCCCCTACTGCGAGGAATGTATGACGGGCTTCGAATACGCCTTCGCGGGCTTGCTCATCAGCGAGGGCTTCGTCGAGGAAGGCTTGCAGGCAGTCCGCGCGATCCGCGGCCGCTACGACGGCGCGAAGCGCAACCCGTGGAACGAGATCGAATGCGGCAACAATTACGCGCGCGCCATGGCAAGCTTCGCCCTGCTCCCGATTTTCAGCGGCTTTACCTTCGATCTGCCCAAAAGACATATCGGCTTCTCGCCCATCCGCGAGGGTGACTACCGCGCGCTCTGGAGCCTCGGAACGGCGTGGGGCAATTTCACGAGGACCGCAGACGGTGCCGCCGTCGATATTTACGGCGGTGCGCTCACGCTCTCCTCGCTGACACTCGGCGGCATCGGTAAGCTCAAAGCCCTTCTGATCGACGGAAAAGAAGTTCCCTTTACGCAGGAGGGCGATACCGTGCGATGGGAAGAAACGGTCTGCCAATCTCAGATCCAGGCGGCATACAACCGTTAAAAAGAAAGGTTCGATAAATTCTTGTTTAGCGGTGTCATATTTGACCATTCCTAATTCCTAATTCCGAATTCCGCATTTAATTGATATAAGGAGGAGCGAAGCTATGCTTTCACCTGAAATTATTACGAGCTACACCGCCGCGCTGAAGGACGAGCTCCGTCCCGCGATGGGGTGTACGGAGCCCATCGCCATTGCGTATGCCGCCGCCATCATGACCGATGCGCTCGGCGCGCAGGCGGAGAAAATCGCCGTCGGGCTCAGCGGCAATATCATCAAGAACGTCAAAAGCGTCGTCGTTCCCGCGACGGGCGGTATGCACGGCATCGAGAGCGCCGTCGCCGCGGGCGTGATCGCGAACGATTACCGCAAAAGGCTGGAGGTGCTCGGCGCGCTGGAGGAAGCCGACGCCGCGCGCATCGCTGCGTATAAAGAAAGCTGTCCCATCGAAATCAGCGAGCTGAATTCCCGTTGCAGCTTCGACCTCAAGCTGACGGGCACGCGCGGAACGGATACGGCGACCGTCAGAATCACGGAGAACCACACGAACGTCGTGGAGGTAACGAAAAACGGCGCGTCCCTGCTCGGACGTTACGCCGAGGCGCGGGGCGCGGACGAAACGGCGGATACGGGGGAAGCCCGCGCGGATATCCTCAACGTCCGCGACATCGTGACCTTCGCCGAGGAGGTCGATCTGGAGGAGCTCCGCCCCTATCTGGAAAAGCAGATCGAGCTGAATATGGCGATCGCCGAGGAGGGACTGCGGAATTTCTACGGCGCGTCCATCGGCAAGCTCCTGCTCCAGATCGGCACGCCCGACACGGCGAGAAGGGCGAGAGCCTACGCCGCGGCAGGCTCGGATGCGCGCATGAGCGGATGTGAGCTTGCTGTCTGCATCATTTCGGGAAGCGGCAACCAGGGCATCACGGCTTCCGTTCCCGTCATCGTCTACGCGCGCGAAAACGGCATCGATCACGAAAGATTGCTCCGCGCGCTGATCGTTTCCGACCTCGTGACGGTCCATCAAAAGGCAGGCATCGGCTGTCTTTCCGCCTATTGCGGCGCGATCAGCGCGGGATGCGGATGCGGCGCGGGCATTGCCTTCCTGCTCGGCAGTGATTATCGGGAGATCGCGCACACCATCGTCAACGCGGTCGCCATTCTTTCGGGCACCATCTGCGACGGCGCGAAGCCGTCCTGCGCCGCGAAGATCGCCATGGCGGTGGAGGCGGGCATCCTCGGCTACGAAATGGCGAAAACGAACCGTCAGTTCTACGCCGGCGACGGCATCGTCACCAAGGGCGTCGAGAATACCATCCGCAATATCGGCAGACTCGCCCGCGACGGCATGGGCGGCACCGATAAGGAAATCATCAAAATCATGCTGGAGCAATAACGGCTGAAGGATTTGTCAGCGCATCCTTAACGAACAGGTCAACAGCATTTACTTTTTTGTAAGTTGAAACGATAGATAGATAAATGATTGTTTATGGGAGAACTTTTCTACAAAAGTATGCAAAAATTTCCTTTGAAAAGGGGAAACGACGTGCTTTTTCTTTATTTGAAAGAAAAAGCACCAAAAAGAAGCAAACCAGCGTGCCGCTGGACTGCTTGCGCGCCATCAATTGTCCCGACTGCTCTTTTTCTGATTCCAAAAGTACAGACTCCCGGTAGCTC
>JAFQOX010000063.1 GCA_017412045.1 Clostridia bacterium | reverse complement strand
GGCTCAACTTAAGATAAAGTTATGTCTATTGCCGAAAATACCGATTACAGTTAGCCTTCCCCGGTGCACTCCATCCGCAGGTGGAGTTGGAAGGTGTCGGCGTAGCCGACGGATGAGGCGTTGCTTTGGATTTTTACAAAGCTCTTTGATCTTGTTTTGAAAAGATAAAATCTTCATTTTATATCCATACAAAGCAAATATCGAATTCTTTATCAACTACTCATCCACCTCTCAACTGCGTTGAGAGGTCCCCCTTCCCTCACAAGGGAAGGCTAACTTTTTCCAACTCTACGCAACAGACATAGCCATAAACAATCATTTATTTTTGCTTTTCATTGAGCGAAAAATTCCACGAAAAAAGCGGCGAATCGCCGCGGATGGTTGCTCGTCTATCCAAGCCTCACTGATATTAAAACAATGCGAAACGGCGAGGGCCGTTTTGCGTAATTTCCTATGGTATAAAAAAACAAGAGCAAGAATAGAAGGAAGCTTATCCTTTTATTCTTGCTCTTTTCGTTCGCTATCGGGATTTCAGAATTTCAGATCAGTTGGAGACCCATTTTGCGTAGATTGCAAAGTCCTCCGTGCCTTTTTGGATCACGGTATTGAGGTCGTAAGCCTGCGTGAGCTCCTTATCGAGATACCAGCCCTCGATCTTGTAGCCGGGCTTCTTGCCGGTCACGTTCTTGAGCCAGCCTGCGGGAATTTCCAGCTTCTTGCCGTAATCGACCGTGATGGTGTACGCCTTGGCGTCAATATCGCTGTAAACGGCGATCTTGATGCTCGTCTTTTCCTTGGGCGCTGCCTGCGTGAGCGCGCTGCCCGTCGCTTCCGCGTAGCCCTGGTCGCTGACGAGGTAGACCTTGTAATAATACTTGGTCTCAGGAGTCAGACCGTCAAAGGGAGCCGTGAATTTCTTTGCTTCCGCATCGTAGGTAGCCGCCTTGGCTACGAGCTCGCCGGAGAAATCAGCGGTAGTGGAAAGCACGATGGCGCAATCCTTGATCTCTGCGTTGTTCAGAACGTCGATCTTACCTGCGACGGTGATCGAATTGTGCGTGATCGTGTCGAAGGTAGCGGAGATGAGGGGAGCGAAGTCCTTTCTGCCGTCCTGGCTGCCGGAGATCTTGATCGTCATTTCCTGACCGGGAGCGGTGAGGACCTCGATGTGGAGGTTGTAGTTTTCCTTGCCCTCCCAGCTCTTCGGATAAGAGTTGAAGGACTGCGTTCCGTTGGTGACGGAGTGGAATTTACCGGAATCGAATACTGCCGCGTAGGGATCGACCTCGCTGAAGTAATAGAAGGGATCGTCAGGTGTCGTATCGAGCATATACTGACCTGCCACGTCGTAGCCCGTACGGAAGAGCGGAACGATCGCGGGATCGTGTCTCTTGCCCGCTACGGCGGTGGAGGTGGAAGCGCTTCCTTCCACGAAGTATCTGCGGTTCAGTGCCTCGTCGATATGCCAGATCATGATTCCGCCCTGGGAAATGCCGTTCGTCAGCTTCGCTTCGAAGCCTTCCTTCATACGGACTTCAATGAGATAGTATTCGTCGGGGTCGGGGGTATTGACGCGGAGGACGGTATATTTGTCCGTCAGCGTGGAGGAAATGGTATAAACGCCGTCGCCGACGACGACTTCCTCAGCCCAGCCGAGATAGATTCTGTGGTAGGGGTCAAGATAAGTGGGGTACGCGCCGTTGCCGCGGTGGTTACCGTTGCATTCAAGGGAGAAGTCGTACGCGCGGGGCCAGCCGGTGACGGTCGCGCCGCCGTGGCCGTTTCTGTTGGTGTCGTAAAGGTCCTCGGCGCCGAGGTTATGCGCGAGCTCGTGCGCGGGCGTACCGATCTGCATGATGCCGCCGGATTTGCCGTATTCGCCGAAGTTGGATACCTTGGAGAAGGTGAGACCGTCGCAGGATGCGTTCAGACCCTGGGAGGTGCCGTGTACCTGGAAGTACTGTCTGCCGCCCATGGAGTTGGTGCCGTTGGACTTATCCTGACCGGGGTTCAGGATAACGACGCCCAGCTCGGTGGCATCGATCGCGCCGTTCTTATTGGTGTCGTATTTCGTGTAGTCGATGTAGGGGTCGGTCGCTTCGAAAATCTTGGTGATCGTACCGCCCGCATCGTTGGAGGCGGAGGGGTGAGGAATATTGACGACGACCTCGATCATACCGTTCTGTACGGGAGAGTTCGGAGGAACGACGTCAAATTCGATCGGTACGAAGCGGAACGCGCCCATCGTCAATTCTTCATAATAATTGGTCAGGGACATACCTTCGCCGAAATAGAGGTCGTAGTGCTCCATCAGATCGGAGCCTGCCCACTGTTCGCCGTAATAGGGCTTGGTCTTATCGCTGTAAAGCTTGGAGGGGTTGCTCTCGTCCCAGTCGTTCTCGCCGTCGCCGTCCGCGTCGAAGTTCGCAAGGATCACGATCAGAGGAATATCCTTCTTTTCCGTGACGGGCTTCGCTTCGATCTTGGTCGCGTTTGCGATCTCCTCTACGGGAATGCGGATGCTCTCCGCCTGCGTCTGCTGCGTTGCGAGAACGCTGCTCGAGGTGGTGCCGGAGGTGCCGTCGCCGTTGCTGTCCGTCGTCTGATCCGCAGGCTTCTTTCCGCAAGCGCAAACAGCAAACAACATGACGGCGCACATGACGAGCGCCAAAAGTCTCTTCAATTTCATACTATATGCCTTCCTTTCATTATTTGGCGGAAAAACGGTTCTTTCTTCCGCCCGATCTTACGGATATTGTACCACAAATCCATGGCTTTTGTCAATTCACGTTCGCCTTCCGGCTTTTCGGACCTTTTCTGATTTGGTTTATTTTAAATCGTTCCATATTAATATAAGATTCACATTTTTGTTTTTTTCATAAAAATCTTCCTTGTTTTTCTGCTTTTTCAACAAATTTCAAAAAGCTTTTCGGGCGGACACTTACGCCCGGAAAAGGAAATACGCAGCGCCAATCATCATAACGCGCCTGATCAAAATAGGGTAACGGCATTTACTTTTTTGTGACTTGGAACGATAAATGATTGTTTACGGTTATTTAAACGAATGATTCTGAAAGGCTCCCGTTGTGCACATTCAATTGCATTGAATGTAGGGAGCTGTCACCGAAGGTGACTGAGGGATTGTTTTCCATAAATTTTGCTAAAAAACAATCCTTCCACCACTCCGTGGTCCCCCTCCCTTTACACAAGGGAGGCTTAGGGAATCTTTGCTTTTTGATGAGATTGATCGCG
>JAFQOX010000062.1 GCA_017412045.1 Clostridia bacterium | reverse complement strand
AGTGCATTTGCGCAGAGTCCGGCGGGATTCGCGGTATACCGCTCCCATACGCACCAGCGGTCCAGCGGCACGCTGTACTCTGACGCTTGCGTCAGAGTGGCTTCTTTTTGGTACTTTTTCTTTTAAAGAAAGAAAAAGTACGCCGTTCCCCCTTATCAAAGGGAAATATTTTATAAAAAACTCCGTCTGTTTACAGAGCCCCAATATCCTTTTTGCTTTAAGATTTTCGAATATGAAAAATCTTATCCTTTTCATATTCGAATCATCGTGAAAAAAGTAAATGCCGTTGCTCTGATTTGCATAAAAACCGCCTTGACCGCTTCTGTAAAATGTGATATGATATATAATATATAAAAGGAAGCTTGAGTCTGAAGAAAGGCATGGTCATAAAAAATGAAATTCATCTCATGGAACGTGAACGGATTCCGCGCTTGTCTTGGCAAGGGATTCGGAGAATTTTTTGAGAAAACGGATGCGGATTTTTTCTGCATTCAGGAAACGAAAATGCAGCCGGGACAGGCGGAATTTGAAGCCCCCGGCTATCATCAGTATTGGTACAGCGCGCAGAAGAAGGGCTATTCGGGGACGGCGATCTTCGCGAAGAAAGAACCGCTCTCCGTACGGTACGGCATAGGCATTCCCGAGCACGACACGGAGGGACGCGCCATCACGCTGGAATACGAGGATTTTTACCTGCTCTGCGTCTACACGCCCAACGCGCAGAGAGAGCTCGCGCGGATCGAGTACCGCATGGCGTGGGAGGATGCCCTGCGCGGCTATATCAAGGCGCTGGACGAGAAAAAACCCGTGGTGTACTGCGGAGACCTGAACGTCGCGCACAACGAAATCGACCTGAAGAACCCCAAGACCAATCATCACAGCGCGGGCTTCTCCGATGAGGAACGCGGCAAATTCACCGAGCTTCTGGAGAGCGGCTTTACCGACACCTACCGCGCGCTCTATCCCGATAAGGTGGAATATTCCTGGTGGAGCTATATGATGAAGGCAAGAGAAAAGAACGTCGGCTGGCGCATCGACTATTTCGTCGTTTCCGACCGCCTGTTCGCGCGCGTGAAGGACAGCTTTATTCTGACGGAGATCATGGGAAGCGACCATTGCCCCGTCGGCATCGAGCTGGCGCTCTGAACCGCTCCGTCGGCTCATTTTGCGAAAATTGCGATAAAAGAGAGGAACTATGTATGAGAGAACTCAGCGTTTTTGATATTATCGGGCCGATCATGATCGGTCCCTCCAGCTCGCACACGGCGGGCGCTCTGAAGATTGCCCGTATCGCGAGAAAGCTTGCGAAATCCCGTATCATCTCCGTGCGCTTCCAGCTCTACGGCTCGTTCGCGACGACCTACAAGGGACACGGCACGGACCGCGCGCTCGTGGGCGGTATTCTCGGCTACGCCACGGACGACTACCGCATCCGCGACTCCTTCGACTGGGCGCAGAAGGCAGGCATCGACGTCGTTTTCGAGGAGATGGAAAACGAGATCGACGCGCATCCGAATACCGTTGACATCACCGTCACGGAGGAGGACGGCACGGTTTCCTCCATCCGCGGCGCATCCGTCGGCGGCGGCGAGATTGAGATCACGCGCATCAACGGCTGTGACATCCGCTACTCCGGCAAAAATAACGCCGTGATCGTCCAACAGTACGATAAGCCGGGCGTTATCGCCTCGATCGCAAAGATCTTTGAGGTTTTCAACGTCAATATTTCCAACATGAGCGTGTTCTGCGAGGAAAAGGACGAGGCGGCGTTCTCCATTCTGGAGATCGACGGCGATTTCAACGAGCTGGGCATGGAGGCGCTCTGCCGTCAGCCCAACATTCTTTCGGCAATGTATATCAAGGTAAAATGAGAGGAGAGAGGTACCTATGAAGAACAAAAGCACGGATTTTACCAATGCGGCGGAGCTTCTCGCGCTCTGTGAAAGAAAAGATATACCGATCTCCGAAGCAATGATCCAGCGAGAGGTCGCGAAATTCGACGATGACCGCGCCACGGTGGAGGCGCGTATGCTCAAAACGCTCAACGTCATGCGCGAAAGCGTAGAGCGTTCCCAGACGGAAAAAATGAAGCTTCTCGGCGGCTATATTGGCGGCGAGAGCAAGGATATGATGAACTATATGAAGAAAAACGGAGCCATGGGCGGCACGATTTCCCGCGCGGCGGCGTTCGCGATGGGTGTCATCGAATGGAACGCTTCCATGGGCCGTATCGCCGCGGCTCCGACCGCGGGCTCGGCGGGCGTGCTCCCGGGCATTCTGGCGGCGATGGAGGAGGCTTATCATTTCGACGACGAGCATCTGGTCAGAGCGCTCTTCAATGCGGGCGCGATCGGCTATATCATCGGCAGAAACGCCACGCTCTCCGGCGCGGAGGGCGGCTGTCAGGCGGAGGTCGGCGCGGCATCCGCGATGGCGGCATCGATGGTCTGCGAGCTTTTCGGCGGCTCTCCCGCGGTCTGTCTGGCGGCGGCGGGCGACGCCATCTCCAACATTCTCGGTCTGATCTGCGACCCGATCGGCGGACTCGTGGAATCCCCCTGTCAGAAGCGAAACGCGATGGGCGTTTCCAACGCGATCATCAGCGCGGAGATCGCGCTTGCCACGGGCGGCAGAACGCTCGTTCCGTTTGACGAGGTGGTTACCGTCATGTATAACGTCGGACGCAGCATTCCCTACCAGCTCAGAGAAACCGCCCTCGGCGGTCTCGCCACCACGCCGAGCGTGAAAAATCTGAAGCCCGGATGCGCCGCGTGCGGAGCCTGCAAGTAAACGCAAGGGCGAATGCCTCCGAAAATCGAGGGACAGCATTTACTCTTTGATCCGATAAACGGAATTTTACCTTCCCCTTTGAAGCAATGCCGTCAACTTAAGGATCTTCAATCGAATTTTGTGAGCATACAGAAGAGCGCTACGCACTGTCATTCTGAGCGGAGCGCCTTAACGTGAGTTCGATGGAAAAACAAATTCTTGTTTAGCGGTGTAATTTGTTCAAAAAGTAAACAACCCCAAAGCCTTTCTGAATTACTAATTACTAATGCCTAATTTGTTTGCCCACTCCGAATTCCGAATTCCGAATTCCGCATTTGTTTGCGCCTTTGGCGCAAACAAGAATTTATCATTCCAACCCCCAAAAAAAAAATAAATGGGTTACCCCGAAAATCAAGGCTTTTCCTATTGTAATTTCAAACAATCTGCGATATAATGATTATATATGCTTTTAATAATTGACAATTTTTCTCAAATGAAAGGGATTTATAAAAATGAAACGCACCACCATCAAGGAGCTTTACGCTTCTCCCGAGGTATTCGGTGAAAAGGAAATCACCGTTGCCGGATGGATCAGAACCGTCCGCGCAAGCAACGCCTTCGGGTTCATCGAACTTGCCGACGGCAGTACCTTCCCCAGACTTCAGATCGTTCTGGAGGCAAGCAATCTCGCAAATTACACCGAGATCGCCAAGCTCAACGTCGGCGCCGCCATCGTTGCCAAGGGTATCTTCGTTCTGACCCCCTCCGCAAAGCAGCCCTTTGAGCTGAAGGCAACCGCCATCGAGGTCGAAGGTGTTTCCACCCCCGACTTCCCGCTCCAGAAAAAGAAAACCTCTCTGGAATTTTTGCGTACCGTTCCGCACCTGCGCGCGAGAACCAATACCTTCCAGGCTGTATTCCGCGTCCGCTCCGAGGCGGCTTACGCCATCCATAAATTCTTCAACGAAAGAGGCTTCGTTTACGTCAATACGCCTCTCATTACCGTTTCCGACTGCGAGGGCGCGGGCGAAATGTTCCGCGTAACCGCCTTTGATCTGGATAATGTTCCGAAAAACGAAGAAGGCAAAACCGATTTCTCCCAGGACTTCTTCGGCAAGGCGGCAAACCTCACGGTTTCCGGTCAGCTCAACGGCGAATGCTTCGCGCAGGCGTTTGCCAAGATCTATACCTTCGGACCGACCTTCCGCGCGGAACGCTCCAACACCCAGCGCCACGCGGCGGAATTCTGGATGATCGAGCCCGAAATCGCGTTCGCCGATCTCAACGATTACATGGATCTCGCAGAGGACATGACCAAATTCGTCGTCGCGCACGTTCTGGAAACCTGCCCCTACGAGCTCGCCTTCTTCAATAAATTTATTGATAACACCGTTCTGGAACGCCTGCATAATATAGTATCGAACGATTTTGCCCGCGTTTCCTACACCGATGCCATCAAGCTGCTCGAGGAAAGCGGTAAGACCTTCGACTACAAGCCCTATTGGGGCTGTGATATGCAGACGGAGCACGAGCGCTACCTCTGCGAGCAGGTATTCAAAAAGCCCGTTTTCGTTACCGACTATCCCAAGGAGATCAAATCCTTCTATATGCGCCTGAACGACGACGGCAAGACCGTCGCGGCGGCAGATATGCTCGTTCCCGGCGTCGGCGAGCTGATCGGCGGAAGCCAGCGTGAGGAACGCATGGATATGCTCGAGGCGGCTTACGCGCGTTGCGGTCTGAACAAGGAGGACTACTGGTGGTATACCGAGCTTCGCAAATACGGCACGACCCGCCACGCAGGCTTCGGTCTCGGCTTTGAGCGTCTGATCATGTATATCACGGGCGTTTCCAATATCCGCGACGTGGAAGCATTCCCCAGAACGACGGGTAACGCGGATATCTGATAGCGAAAGGTGGTAATCCCCGATGTCTTATACCAAAATGACAAGCGAGGCTCTCCGCGCGGAGCTCGCCTCCCTGCGTGAGCGTTATCGGGACGTTTGCGCGCAGAATCTCTCTCTGGATATGTCGCGCGGCAAACCCTGCACGGAGCAGCTCGGTCTCTCCGACGAATTGCTCTTCGCGCTGAAAAGCAAGGACGACTGTCTGACGGCATCCGGCTTCGACATTCGCAACTACGGTCTGCCGGACGGCGTTTCCGAGCTTTCCGCGCTGTTTGCCGAGCTTCTGAACGTATCCGCCGAAAATATCCTTCTCGGCGGTAACTCCAGCCTGAATATGATGTACGATACCGTGTGCCGCGCGATCCTTTTCGGCACCTACGGTAACTGCCTGCCGTGGAAGGATCAGGGCAAGATCAAGTTCCTTTGCCCCGTTCCCGGCTACGACCGCCATTTCTCGATCTGCAAGCGATGCGGCATCGACCTCATTCCCGTTTCGCTGACGGGCGAGGGCCCCGATATGGACGAGGTGGAGGAGAAGATCAAGGACCCTTCGGTCAAGGGTATCTGGTGCGTTCCGAAATACTCGAACCCCACGGGCGAGACCTACAGCGACGAAACGGTCAGAAGGATCGCCGCCATGCACCCCGCGGCGCCCGACTTCCGCGTGTTCTGGGATCTGGCGTATATCATCCACGATCTCGACGACACGCCCGACCGTCTGCTCAATATCTTCGATCTGATCAAGGGCACGGAGAACGAGAATATGGTCTACGCCTTCTTCTCGACCTCCAAGATCACGTACCCCGGCGCGGGCATCGCGGCGATGGTCTCCAGCGCGGAAAACATCCGCCACGCCAAGCAGGACATCGCCTATCAGACGATTTCTCCCGATAAGATCAATCAGCTTCGCCACGCGAAATTCCTGAAGAACGCGGACTTCGTCCGCGACCTCATGAAGCAGCACGCGGCGATCCTCAAGCCCAAATTCGATCTGACGGTCCGCACGTTTGAGCGATACCTCAGCGATCTTTCCTTCGTTCGCTGGACCAATCCTCACGGCGGCTACTTCATTTCCCTCGACGTTATGCCCGGCACGGCAAAGCGCGTGGCGCAGCTTTGCAAGCAGGCGGGCGTGACCCTGACCCCCGCAGGCGCAACCTTCCCCTACGGTGACGACCCGCAGGATCAGAATCTGCGTATCGCGCCCTCCTACCCCTCGCTTGCCGAGATGGAGATCGCGGTCCCCGTCATCTGTCTGTGCGTGAAGCTTGCCGCCGCGGAAAAGCTTTCCGAACAATAACATTTTACGATAAAACATCTCAGATGTATCAACGAAAGGGTAGGTAAAACATGGCAACAAACCGTTATGAAAGCGCATTTTCCGGCAGATACGCAAGCCCCGAAATGCAGTATCTTTTCTCTTCCGACATGAAATTCTCCACGTGGAGAAAGCTTTGGATCTCTCTTGCAAAAGCAGAAAAAGCCATGGGGCTTGACATTACGGACGACCAGATCGCCGAAATGGAAGCGCATATCTACGATATTGACTACGCCGTCGCGGGCGACTACGAGAAGAAGCTCCGCCACGACGTCATGGCGCACATCCACACCTACGGCGACCTTTGCCCGACGGCGCGCCCGATCATTCACCTCGGCGCGACCTCCTGCTACGTCGGCGACAATACCGATATGATCGTCATGAAGGAGGCGCTCGCGCTCATTCGCAAGAAGCTGCTCTCCGTCATCAAGAATCTCCGCGATTTCGCGGATGAATACAAGGCGCTCCCCGCTCTTGCTTACACCCATCTTCAGCCCGCACAGCTGACGACCGTCGGCAAGCGCGCAACGCTCTGGCTCTACGAGCTGACGCTGGATCTTCAGGATCTCGATTTCGTAGCCGACTCTCTCGCGCTCCTCGGACAGAAGGGCACGACGGGCACGCAGGCAAGCTTCATGGAGCTTTTCGAGGGCGATACCGCCAAGATCGACACGCTCGAGAGCATGATCGCTTCCGACTTCGGCTTTGAAAAGGTCGTCCCCGTTTCCGGTCAGACCTATACGAGAAAGTTTGACAGCCGCGTGATCGGCGTGCTTTCCGGCATTGCGCAGAGCGCGTACAAATTCGCAAACGACCTGCGCATCCTCCAATCCTTCAAGGAAATGGAAGAGCCCTTTGAAAAGCATCAGATCGGCTCCTCCGCTATGCCCTACAAGCGCAATCCCATGAGAACCGAGCGCATCTGCGCGCTGGCGAGATACGTCATCTCCGATTCCATCAATCCCGCGATCACCGCGAGCACGCAGTGGTTCGAGCGTACGCTGGACGACTCCGCAAACAGAAGAATCGCGATCAGCGAGGCTTTCATGGCGGTCGATGCCATTCTGAATATCTATATCAACGTCACCTCCGGTCTGGTGGTATATCCCAAGGTCGTGGAGGCGAGAATCATGCGCGAGCTTCCCTTCATCGCGAGCGAAAACATCATGATGGACCTCGTCAAAAAGGGCGGCGACCGTCAGGAGATTCACGAAAAGATCCGCGTGCATTCCATCGCGGCGGGCAAGCGCGTCAAGGAGGAGGGGCTCGACAACGATATGATCGAGCGTATCTGCGCGGATCCCACGCTGGATATCACGCTTGACGAGATCAAGGCGATCCTGATTCCCTCCAAATACATCGGCAGATGTGTCGAACAGGTGGAAAGATTCCTCGCAAACAACGTCGATCCCTATCTTGCGGATATGGATGCCGCCGTCAAAGCGGAGCTTTCCGTTTAATTGATTTTACCTTGCGCCAAAGGGCGCAGAATGGAGCTTACATTGAAAATAACCGTACTTGCAGGCGGTTTCAGTCCGGAGAGAGACGTCTCGTTTCTTTCCGGCTCTCTGATTGCTGATTCTCTTTGTCGGAGCGGACACAAGGTTGCCCTGCTCGACGTATTTTCCCCGTATACGGGCGCGAAGGACGAAAGCGCCTTTACCACGGACGGAAACTTTATGTACACGATTCCCAAAACGCCGCCGGATCTGGACGCGCTTCGCGCGAGCGTGCCCGGAAACGCCCTGATCGGGGACGGCGTGATCGATATTTGCCGCATCTCCGACGTGGTCTTTCTCGCGCTCCACGGCGGTATGGGTGAGGACGGCAGAATCCAGGCCATTCTTTCCTCGATGGGAATTCCCTATACGGGAAGCGATTTTTCCTCCTGCCTTGCGGCGATGGATAAATCCTTCTCCAAGCTTTTGTTCCGCGCCTGCGGCGTGGCAACGGCGGATTTCACCGTGATCAAGGCGGGCGAGCGTCCGCGCGCGGTCCCGTTCCCCTGCGTCGTCAAGCCCTGCTCGTGCGGCTCCTCCGTCGGCGTTTCCATCGTCAACGACGAAAGAGAGCTGGAGGCGGCGCTTGCCTGCGCGGAAGCCTACGAGGGCAAGATCCTGATCGAGGATAAGATCGAGGGGCGCGAATTTTCCGTCGGTATTCTGAACGGAAGAACGCTTCCCGCCATCGAGATCTGCCCGAAGGACGGCTTTTACGATTACGAACGCAAATACCAGTCGGGCATGACCGAGGAGATCTGTCCCGCCCGTCTGAATACGGAGGAGGCTGCCCGCCTTTCCGAAGCGGCACTGAAGGCGCACAGAGCGCTGGGACTCGGAAGCTACAGCCGTATCGACTTCATCAAGGATGAAAAAACGGGCAGATTCATGTGCCTGGAGGCGAATACCCTGCCGGGCATGACCCCCACGAGCCTGCTTCCCCAGGAAGCGGCGGCGGCGGGCATCGACTACGATACGCTTTGCGAGACGATCGCCATGACTGCGATCAAAAAATAACGCCTGCGGGCGGTAAAGGAAAGGATTTTGGATATGAAAACGATTATCGGTATTGACGTTGGAGGAAGCACGACGAAGATCGTGGGATTTCAGGGCGACGTGATGATAACGCCGCAATTCGTGAAGGCATCCGATCCTTTGACCTCGCTGTTCGGCGCGTTCGGTAAATTTACGGCGCAGAACAATATTGAGCTTGACGATATTGAAAAGGTTTTTCTGACCGGCGTGGGATCTTCTTACGTTACCAAGCCGATCTACGGTCTTACCTGTGAACGCGTCGCGGAATTCGATTGTATCGCCAGAGGCGGCATTTATCTTTCGGGACTCCGGGAGGCGATCGTCGTCAGCATGGGCACGGGTACCGCTGTTCTTTACGCGGACAACAAGGGCAATCACCACTATTTCGGCGGCACGGGCGTCGGCGGCGGTACGGTCGTCGGCCTTTCCCGAAAAATGCTCGGCATGAATCAGATCGAGCATATCGTGGAGATCGCCAAGGAGGGCTCGCTCGATCACGTGGACCTCAAGATCAAGGATATGTACGACGGACAGTCACCCTCCCTGGCAGGAAATATGACGGCATCCAATTTCGGAAAGCTTTCCGATATGGCATCCAACGGCGATATTGCGCTTTCCATCCTCAATATGGTGTTTGAGACGGCGGCAATGCTCGGCATTTTTGCGGCAAGAAGCAAGAACCTGCACGACGTCGTGCTGACGGGCAACCTGACCTCGATCCCGCAGGCGAAGCCGATCTTCGAGGATCTGCAAAAGCTCTTCGACGTCAATTTCATCATTCCCGAATACGCGCAGTTCGCCACGGCGATCGGCGCGGCGCTGGCATAAAATTTCCTTCGGCAGAGAATTCACGTTCTCTGCCGATTTTTCTGATTCGAAAAAATCCTTGACGTTACCCGGAATTTTGACCCGGAGCAACTGTATTTCATGTGAGTTCGATGAAAATTTGGAATGATAAATTCTTGTTTAGTGGGTTCTCCCTCCCTCCGTCAACCATGCGGTTGACACCTCCCTCGTCAGAGGGAGGCAATGTGTTCTTGTTTCCATCAAATACAAAACCATTGCGAAAATCTTCAATTTGGAATAAATTTGTTTTTTTCGTGGAAAAAGCCGAATGCCTCCCTCTGACGAGGGAGGTGGATTGCCTTCAGGCAAGACGGAGGGAGAGACCCTTTCAAACAAGAATTT
>JAFQOX010000061.1 GCA_017412045.1 Clostridia bacterium | reverse complement strand
GGAACTTAAAAAATCCAAGCAGATGTTTTCTGCACGATATCCCTCGGGTTTTCGTTTCATAAATCCTCATTCAAAATTTTACAGACAAATTTTTGATTTGTGCGATGTTGTATGTTAGTATTTTTGCGGGAGATAGGATGCGACTGCCGTGTCGCCCTCGAGTTGTTCGCACGAACCCGGCAGTCTGAAACGATCGGCGTCACAGGTTCAAGCCCTGTCTGTGAAAAAAGCCTAACACAACTGCGTTAGGCTTTTTTCAATGAAGCGCACCTTACGGCGCATGAAGAATGAAGCAGGGCTTCGCCCTATGAAGCGTGCCTGCGGCACGAGAAAAGGAACGCATCACATCACTGCGAAGCATAACGTCACTTTGACGCAGCCAAAACTTCGCTAAAACCTCAAACTCCTTGATTTTCAAGGGTTTTTCGTGTTTTAGGGGTGAAAACTTCTCTCTCAATTGTACCTTTTCCCGACCTTTTGGACTTGCGCCTGCGACTTCAACCGCAGGTTGAATAAATTAAACCATTGATTTATTGTATAAATGGATTGTATGTGATATAATGAAATCAACGAAAGGGGCTGAATATATGGAAAACACAAATATTATTTTAGCAACAAATATATTGAAGTATAGAAAGAAGAGCGGTTTAAGCCAAGACGAACTTGCGCAAAAGTTAGGCGTTACCTTCCAAGCTGTTTCTAAATGGGAAAATGCAAAAGCTGCGCCTGATATTACATTTTTGCCAATTATGGCTGACATTTTTGGTTGCTATATCGATGAACTGTTTTCACGAGAGATCCAGACCGAAATTCATTACGATCACTGTGCGGAATTTCCTTGGGCAGATGACACTATTATTCGTGGAGTGGTATTTGAAGGAAGAAAAATATTGCAATGCGAGTCCTTAGTTGATAGATTTACCTTTGAGATAATTGGCGATGCAAAGAATGTGCAGAGTGAATGTAATATTGAGGTAAATGGGAATATATCCGGCGGTTGTAAAGCGGGAAAGAATATCAATGTTTCAGGCGTTGTTTCCGGAGGCTGTAATTCGGGCGCAGCGACCGTTGTTGGCGGTCATTTGTCAGGCGGTTGCAATAGTGGTGGAGGCATCACAGTCGCAGGCTCTTTTTCGGGAGGCTGTAATACAGGCGGTGCCATTATTTGTGGCGGAAATTTTTCGGGTGATATTAACTGCGGAGGAGATGTGACTGTAAAGGGTGATGTTGAAGCTGTAAGAATTAAAGGAAATGTTATTTGCAATTCTCTGAAATGTGATAAAGTTGAAGGCGATATTACGATAAATAGCGTTGACTAAAAAAATTTGAAATTCTTTTGATTCCATTGCGAGCGCACGAGACGACTATGCGACTGCCGTGTCGCCCCCGCGTTGTTCTCACGAACCCGGCAGTCTGAAACGATCGGCGTCACAGGTGGGCTCCTGTCCGGGGAGCCATACTCATAGGTCAAAAATATAACCTATGCCCCATAAGCCTTGTTTTACAAGGCTTTTTCGTTTTTTTAGGGCTACTTTTTTGACCTGTCTTTTTTGCAACCTTTTCTGAACCTTATGGACTTGAACCTGCTACAGTTTTTATGCCTCTAAACCAATCGTTTATAAAAACAACCCAATATAAACAATGCGGTTATTGAAAAGCGAATGATTGTTTGTTATAATATAAACAGAACAAGCGCTTGTTACTTCATTTTGGAGGAGTATAGTATAATGAACATATTTTTGAGTGAGCAATTAAAAAAGTTGCGCAAAGAAAAAGGGAATACCCAGGAAGAGTTGGCTACACATCTTGGAATTACCACCCAAGCAGTTTCCAAGTGGGAACGAGAAGAAGGATACCCTGATATTACGCTTTTGCCTGCAATTGCTTCGTATTATAATGTAAGTATTGATGATCTTCTTGGTGTTGGGAAAATTGAAAAAGAAAAGAAACTTCAAGAATACAGAGAAAAAAATACTGAGTTTGCTCGCTTGGGAAAGAACGCTGAAAGAATTGCGGTGTGGCGCAAAGCAAAAAAGGAATTTCCCAATGACTTATCCATTCTACATGGATTGATGTATGCGTTGCAGGCGGAAAGCAGAGAGAAAAATGCGGATGAGATCATTGAATATGGCAACCGCATTATGGAAGAATCTACTGACAACGTATTGCGAGGTGGAGCGATTCAATCTCTTTGTTATACTTACTATAAAAAAGGAGATATAGAAACCGCAAAAAAATATGCGAGCATGGCACCGATATACCGTGTGACAGTGAATCAAATGATGCCGCATTTGCTTAAAGGCGAGGAGGCGATTAAATATTGCCAAACAAATATCCAAACGCTTATGGATCTGATTTTGAGTAATGTCAATATTCTCATAAACAAGGGGGATTTTTCTCCCGAGGAAGCAATTAAAGCACGCAGTTTTGTAATAGATTGTTTCAATTTGCTTTATCCTGATGGAAAGTGCGGCTTTTATCATTGCAGATTGTCGATGTTTTATGAAAGAATGGGAAATGACTATTTGGAGCTTGGCAACGAGGAGGAGATGATCTCCTGCTTTGAAAAAGCAGCCGAACATGCCATTTGTTTTGATACGCGTGGAAATGGAAGGTACACCGCTTTTATGGTAAACCGAGCTGTGTTTTCTTCTGATGACGAAACCAAGGATCATACTGAAAATGCTTCGGGATTGCTTTTGAAATCTTTGAGAAAAGAAAAATTTACGCGTCTGCAAAATAATCCTCGTATGATAAAAATTATTGATAAATTAATCCCCATAGCGATTGTGTAATCGGTTTAGTGAGTTGCATTTTTATCCTATGAGCCTACAAAAAAGCCTAACGCAACTGCGTTAGGCTTTTTTCAATGAAGCGCACCTTACGGCGCATGAAGAATGAAGCAGGGCTTCGCCCTATGAAGCGTGCCTGCGGCACGAGAAAAGGAACGCATCACATCACTGTGAAGCATAACGTCACTTTGGCGTAGCCAAAATCTCGCTAAAATCTCAAAGTCCTTGATTTTCAGGGACTTTTCGTGTTTTTAGGTGTGAAAAAACGCTTTCCCCGATTATGGACTTGAACCTGCGAGTTGTGAAAAAGAAAAATATATTGCAATATGAAGGGCTTTATGATATAATTATATAAGGCACCGGAGATGTGAAAAAAGGCATTTTTCATTTTTTGTGTCGTTACAAGAGCGAAAGGATATGAAAATGAAAGCCGTATTTGATTTTGTGCAAGGCAAATTAACTTATGATGAATTTGAAACCGAATTTCTGATCGCTCCGGAGATATGGGATTGGATCCAGAATCTGGTTCCCGATCATATTGAAGATGGCGATTGTGATTTTCGTTCCTATTACACAAATATGCAAGGATTTGAAGCCAACAATTATAAAGTCAAATCTACAATCATGTCTTTCGGATACGATAATATTCATGGACATACGCTTGCTCACTCTCTGATCAGCGCTTTGGTTCAATATCATTATCCGGATGTGATTTGCCGACAGCCTCCGAAAGAAAGCATAAGCGATATGCTTGAAAAAACAGGATTGGATTATATCGGCGGCAGAGAGGTGGATGAAATCGTTCAAACTATCATCATTGCGTATCAGGATAACCTTAAGGAAATGAAAAGATGTTTGAAAGAAAAATTTCATATTACTTCACGAAAGCATCCCGTTTGGGTTCAGGAACCGGAATGGCCGCTATATAATGGGAATCCTATGAAATTTGATTCTCAAAAAAGAGACGGTGAAAAATACAGTTATATTTTTTCGGATGTGTATACAGGTGTGGTTAAGATCGTTACACAGTATACGTAATATAATAAATCCGTGATGAACGGAGATGGATAAGGAATTTTTTAATTTTGTTTTCAAGTGTGTTCCGGGATCTTATGATTACCGATACCACTTCAATGAAAACGGTATACCAAAAGGAGGAATGGAAAAATGAGAACCAGTTGGGTAGAAAAAACACGGCGTTATAAGCGCATTGAGTATGAATTGGAGGCTGAATTGGATCGCATAATGAAAGAGGAATATGGCGACATCGGCTTGGGCTACTGTCATATCTACTGGAGTTTAAAGAAAGAATTGTTGAGAGAAAAATATAAAATTTGGTTTTGGAGAAGTCCTGCCGAGTTAAATCGCCGTATTCGCTTTGATTGAATATAATAAATTTCTCACGAAAATGACATTTAGAATCATCGGGAGGTATTTTATGAACAACAGACAACGAAAAAAGCGTGAATACAGACAGTTTGAAAGGGAATATCGAGCGTATAAGGAATCCCTGAAGAAGCTTCCTGCATGGTATTGGAAGCATGGACTTCACGATGCGCACATTCTGGAAGCGTTGGAGCTTGGGGATGGAATCGATAAAAAGAGAGGAAAATATTATAGAAATGGCTTGGCGCTTTCCTTGGATTGTTCGGGGGCTATGTATGAATTTTATATTAAAAAAATAATTTTTTATAACTACGAAGTTAGAATGTCAGATGCTTCTGTTTTAAGTTTATCAAAAACATGGTGGATGTGTGACACGATCGAACAATTATCAAACGGGAATTATTTATTGAATTTTGAGGTTGATCCTGAAAACGGCGATCGATGGCACTTTTCTATAGAATTTGAATCCGTTGACGTAGAAAGAAAATAACATCCAATATCTCAACGGTGAGGTCGATGGATGATCGTGAAAGGCGGTGCGCTTGTATGATGAATTACCGTGAAGGCATCTGGGATTCCAAGCAATATAAGCAGTCGTATATCGACGGCTTGGAAACCTTGATTGAGGCAAGACAAAGAGAAGCGGAAAGCAAAAGAAACGCTTATTGTAAAAATATTTTTTCGGATGGAGAATCTTACAGAGAGGATTTCCGAAATATGTTGGGCTGGCCCTTGACGGATCATGCGCCGGAAGAAATCCCCGTTCCTCATGCCGTCAAGCTTGCGGACGAAGAAGGCTATTCCATATACCGTATGACGTTCCCGATCTTGGGCGGACTTGAAATGACGGGATTGTATTTTGAGATGCACGGCGCGGAGAAAAAGCCGCTTGTTCTGGTCCAGCACGGCGGACTCGGCACACCGGAGCATATTTCGGGACTGTACGGCAGTACGACGAATTACAATCATATGCTGGAAAGAGTGATCGCTTACGGCGTCCATGCGTTTGCGCCGCAATTGCTCTTGTGGAAGCAGGCGCAATACGGCGTTGCCTATGACAGA
The DNA here is from genome assembly GCA_017412045.1 of Clostridia bacterium. Classification (GTDB taxonomy): domain Bacteria; phylum Bacillota; class Clostridia; order Oscillospirales; family CAG-272; genus QALR01. The sequence continues at coordinate 20,475 of JAFQOX010000061.1, read as the reverse complement.
CAAGCCATCGATGCGCGTCTCAAAAGAGTCGGAAGCTCTGTCACAGCCGTGGAGCTTTACGGGCTTATGCGGATCCTGGATTATTTTGAGACGAAGGATCGTATCTCAAGCTTCGGCATGGTCGGCTTATCCTACGGCGGATTTTATACGCTCTATCTGTCTGCGCTGGATACGAGAATCCGCTCCGCCGTTTCCTGCTCGTTCTTCAATACGCGGGATCAGTACCCCTGGCAGGATTGGACGTGGTTCCGTTCGGCAGAGCTGTTTGACGATGCCGAGATCGCTTGTCTTGTCTATCCGCGCAAGCTGTGTATTGAGATCGGAACGAGAGACGAGCTGTTTGATGCGGCGTACGGCGAACGGTCGTATCGGAAGATTCTGACGATGTGCAAGGACGTCGGAACGGATTGGCTGACCTTTATTCCGTTTGACGGAACGCATGAATTTTGCAAGGATGATGCACCGATCAAAAATTTAATCAAGCATTTATCCTCCGGTTTTTGAATTTTCCTTTTGAAAGAGGTTGATTTTCATGGATTTCTTTGATATAATGCTTCATGAAAAGGAAAGTTTTGACTCGTTAAAACTTTAGCTAATTGGGAGGTATACTATGGCAATTCCAAAGGCAGAACAGAGAATTCTGGATTTTGAAAATATGGGCTTCGGAATGTTTATCCATTACGGACTTTATTCTCAGCTGGGCAGAGGCGAATGGGTTCAGCATATCGAAAAAATCCCGAGAGATGAATATCAGAAGCTTGCGGAGACTTTCACGGCAGAAAAATTTGATGCCAGAAAGATCGCAGGCATCGCAAAAGTCGCCGGCGCGAAATATATCACGATGACGACGCGCCATCACGAGGGCTTTTCCCTTTACGATACGCGCGGATTGAATACGTACGACGTTATGCATTCCCCGTGCGGACGCGACCTCGTGCGTGAATTCGTGGATGCTTGCCGCGAATTTGACCTCAAGCCGTTTTTCTATCATACGACGGTGGATTGGTACAATCCGGATTGCAGACATAATTTCCCGAAATATCTGCAATATCTGCGCGATTCCATAGAGATTCTTTGCACGAATTACGGCGAGATCGGCGGCTTCTGGTTTGACGGAAACTGGTGGTATAAGCAGAGAGATTGGGAAGAGGACAAGCTTTACGCGGTGATCCGCAAGCACCAGCCGAACGCGATCATCGTCAACAATACGGGCGGATCCGCGCGCGGTGCCGTCGGCAATCCCGAGCTTGACAGCGTGACCTTCGAGCAGGGCAGACCCACGCCTATGGACAGAGAGGGCATGAGCAAATATCTGGCTGCGGAAATGTGCCACACGATGAATAATCATTGGGGCTTCGGCGGTGCGGATTTTCATTATAAATCTTTGTCGGAGCTGATCGAAACGCTTTGCTCCTGCCGCAAGGTCGGTGCGAACTATCTGCTGAATATCGGACCGACGGGGGACGGCGAAGTGCCTCTCATGCAGGAGGCGTTGCTTCGCGGCATCGGCGGCTGGATCGAAGCCACGAAGGGCGCGGTCTACGAGGCGAAGCCCTGCGGTGTGACCGGCGAAGGCAAAAACTTTGCGCTCCGCGCGGGCAATAAGCTCTATTTCTTCATCCACGGTCTTTCGATCGTCGGCAATGCGGACGTAACGTTCGGCGAATGCACGGAAGGTCTCAGAATGTTCCGCGGTGTGGGAGAAAAGATCAAGCGCGTATGCTGGCTCGATAACGGAATGGAGGTACGCTTCAAGCAAACCGCAGATGAATGCCTGCTCGATTGCAACGGCTATCCCTACGGTACGGATCTCGTCGTCCGTGTTGCCGAAGCAGAGCTCGAATAAAACGAAATAACGGAAAAAGAAAAAGCCGGCTTTATCTCACCGAATTGTGTGAAATAAAGCCGGTTTTTATATTTGGATCCGTGCTTGCCTCGCCTCGACAGCAATGCTTAAAATTCCATTCTCTTTTCGATATAGGAAACGAGATCCTCGATCTTGATTCTTTCCTGTTCCATCGTATCGCGGTCACGGACGGTTACGCAGCCGTCGTTTGCGGATTCGAAGTCGTAGGTAATGCAGAAGGGAGTGCCGATTTCGTCCTGGCGGCGGTAACGCTTACCGATGGAGCCGGATTCGTCGTAGTCAACCATGAAGTGCTTTGCGAGCATATCGTGGATCTCCCAAGCCTGTTCGCTGAGCTTTTTGGAGAGGGGAAGAACGGCAGCCTTGATGGGCGCGAGCGCGGGGTGGAAGTGCATAACGGTACGAACGTCCTTTTCACCGATCTGTTCTTCGTCGTAAGCGTCAACGAGGAATGCGAGAGCGACACGGTCAGCGCCGAGAGAGGGCTCGATAACGTAGGGAATGTATTTTTCACCGGTAACGTCGTCGAAGAATTCCATGGATTCTCCGCTGTGATTCTGATGCTGGGTCAGGTCGTAGTCGGTACGGTCAGCGATGCCCCAAAGCTCACCCCAGCCGAACGGGAAGAGATATTCGAAGTCGGTGGTCGCCTTGGAGTAGAAGCAGAGCTCCTCGGGGCTGTGGTCGCGGAGACGGAGATATTCCTTGTTCATGCCGAGAGAGTAGAGGAAGTTTGCGCAGTAGTCTTTCCAGTATGCGAACCATTCGAGGTCGGTGCCGGGACGGCAGAAGAATTCAAGCTCCATCTGTTCGAATTCGCGGATACGGAAAATGAAGTTACCGGGGGTGATTTCGTTACGGAAGGACTTACCGATCTGCGCGATACCGAAGGGCATTTTCTTTCTGGTGGTTCTTGCGACGTTCTTGAAGTTCACGAAGATACCCTGCGCGGTTTCGGGACGGAGGTAGAGCTCACTGGTGGAGTCCTCGGTAACACCCTGGAAAGTCTTGAACATCAGGTTGAACTGACGGATATCGGTGAAATCGTGGCTGCCGCAGTTGGGGCAAGCGATATTGTGTTCCTTGATGTAATCGAGAAGTTGTGCGTTGGTCCAGCCGCCGGGATTGTCGGAAAGATTGTTTTCTGCTGCATAATCCTCGATGAGCTTGTCGGCTCTGTGACGTGTCTTGCAGGCTTTGCAGTCCATGAGCGGGTCAGCGAAGCCCTTGAGGTGACCGGAAGCAACCCAGGTTTCCTTGTTCATGATGATCGCGCTGTCAAGACCAACGTTGTATTTGGATTCCTGAACGAATTTCTTCCACCATGCCTTCTTGATGTTGTTTTTGAATTCTACGCCGAGAGGACCGAAATCCCAGCTGTTTGCGAGACCGCCGTAGATTTCAGAGCCGGGATATACGATGCCGCGGTTTTTGCAGAGCGCGACGATCTTTTCCATTGTCTTTTTTGTCTGTTCCATTTTGATAACCCTTTCGTCTATTTAATGTTTATTTCTTTTCATATCCATATATCCCTGCAGGATCAGCTCCGCCGCGAGGGAGTCAATGATTTGTTTACGGTTTTTGGCGCGAACGCCGCTTTCCTGTAGAATCTGATGCGCGCGTACCGTGGTCATGCGTTCGTCGAAGAAGTCGATCGGCGTATCCGTGTGCGTGCGGATGAGCTCTCCGAGATACGTGACCTTTTCGACCTTTTCGCCGTAGGTTCCGTTCATATTGACCGGCTTTCCGATGACGATCAGCTCCGCGCCGATCTCTTTGGCTTTTGCGGCGATATCGGCAGCCGCCTTTTCGATATGATAGCTTTTGATGTTTCCCATGCCGACGGCGTATAAGCCGAGCGCATCGGAATAGGCAAGTCCCGTACGGGCTTCGCCGTAGTCTACACCGAGTATTTTCATATAAATTGCCTTTCTTTCGATTCCCGCCGTCAATCAAAGAGTCGGATTCCGCGCTCCGCGGCGTATTGGATCAGCTCCGAGCGTGACATCAATTTCTCCAGATTGCCGAATTTCGTTCTCGTCAGCAGGCTGACGATGATGGAGAAGCGACAGGCGCGAACGATATTTTTGCTGTCCAGGTATTCGGCGGCAAGCGCTCCGATGAAGGAGGGCTTCATTCTGACGCCGATTTCTCTGGTATCCTTTCGTAAGGATTCGGGAGCGAATACCGTCTCGTAATGCGCGCCGTCATAGACGAAAACGCTGTCGTCTCCCCTTTGGATGATATAATATTTGGAATGGATTTTCGAGGAAAGCGCGAGGAGCGCGCGCAGGGTTTTTTCCGTATTATCGGGAGAAATACCGGTCAGCGTGCGGATATCTTCGTTTGAAATCACGAAAATCTTGATATTTTTCATGGATTCCAGAGGATATTGCGCGGTGAAGGGCGTATATTGCAGCATAATATTGATGCCGAGCTGCTCGGCTCTTTGCGTGGCGTACGCCGCGAGACTTTCCTTTTCAATATAGGAGGATACGGTTTCAGAGGAAATCAGTCTGCCTTTTTCTGCGGAAAATTCCGATTTTCGTTCATCCTTGATCACGATCGGATTGGAAAAATCTTCGGGAGGAATGATGGAAAATTCAGAGGTTTCGATCATGAGATTGGGCATATGCGTTTGCGCCGCTTCGTTTTCCGAAGGATCCTCGGGCTTGGGTTCTATGGGTGCTACGACCATATGCTCCTCATAGCCGAGCTCTTCCAGCGGCGCTAAAAACAAATCGGGAGACGTGATTGCGAAAGCTTCGTCGATCTCAGATTTTGTAAAACGCATGGAGGCTCCCGACATCAAAAAGTTTTCATGCTCGGAAAGATCGCTGAAAAGCGTGAGACAAAGACCTGTTTGCGTTCCGGCATCCTTACGCATGAGTTGCTTGGAGATGCCGCAGTTCTTATAATATTCATACAGTCTTTTTCCGTTCATGTCATCGCCGAAGCGCGTTGCGAAAATACATTCACCGCCGTTTTTCGCAGCGGAGACCGCCGCGATCGCGGAATCGCCCGCGGGATGAAAAAAATATTCGCTGCCGAGCGTGGTTTCGCCGTTTTTGGTTTTCGGATTGATTTTCATCTGCAGATTCATGTAACTGCCGCCCATGATAAGAAGTTTTCGTTTAATGATCATTTTAACATTCCCAATCTATCGTTATTTTAATTTTTTCCGACGCGGAAAAAGGAAGAGTCTGAGGGGAATCGCCTGAAATAATCCTGCGTGTGATTATTTATTATCATTATACAATAAAATTTAATATTTGTAAATATCCGAGCGAGCAAATCTCTTCGGAAAAAGAGAATTTGTTCGTCGGATGATTCTGCGGTGCTTCGGTTGCCGCCGGATGCTTATTTGCCGGTACTGCCGAAGCCGCCTTCGCCGCGTTCGGTCTCGTCGAGCGTTTGCGCTTCTTCAAAGGTAACGGAGAGAAAGGGCATGATGACGAGTTGTGCGATCCGTTCGCCGGGTGTTACGACGCGGGCAACGGCGGAATCGTTGTGGAGCGCGACGATGTATTCGCCTCTGTAGTCGGAATCGGCAACGCCCACGCAATTGGCGGGACGGAGACCTTCCTTAGCGGCAAGACCGCTTCTGGCGAAGATCGCGCCGAAGTAGCCCTCGGGAACGGCGATGGAGAGTCCCGTGCCGACCTTGACGGTTTCACCTGCGGGGACGGTGATCGCCTCCTCCAGGCAAGCGTAAAGATCGTAGCCTGCCGCATAGGCGGAGCCTCTGGTGGGAAGCTGAGCGTTGGATTTTAATTTTTTGACCTGAATATTCATTTGCCATTCTCCTTATCAGTTTTTGCTGAATTCAGAAAGCTCAAGTCCGGGGTTCTTCTCAAGCGCCCAACGGATGTTCCATTCGCTGGTGAAGATCAGAAGGTTTTTGCCGCGGAAGTCCTGAACCCATTTGGTATCGGAGGTGATGTTCAGCGTGGAGGGATTGAGGTTTTCGTTCTCGATCCAGCGGATATGCTCGTAGGAAAGATTGGATCTGCGAACGTCTACGCCGTATTCGTTTTTCAGACGGTATTCGAGAACCTCGAACTGAAGGACGCCGACGACGCCGACGACTACGCGCTCCATACCGCTTCCGGGCTCGAAGAAGATCTGGATCGCACCTTCCTGTGCGATCTGATTCATGCCCTTGACGAACTGCTTACGCTTCATGCTGTCGAGCTGCTCGACGGTTGCGAAATGCTCGGGCGCGAAGGTCGGGATGCCTTCGTAGCGGATCTTCATTTTGGGTGCGCATACGGTATCGCCGATGGAGAAGATGCCGGGATCAAATACGCCGATGATGTCGCCCGCGTAGGCTTCCTCGACGATCTCTCTTTCGTGCGCCATCAATTGCTGAGGCTGGGAGAGCTTGAGGTTTTTGCCTGCCTGTACGTGGCGGTATTCCGTGCCTCTCTCAAATTTGCCGGAGCAGATACGCATGAAGGCGAGACGGTCGCGGTGCGCCTTGTTCATGTTCGCCTGAATCTTGAAAACGAAGGCGGAAAACTGACCGCAGAAGGGATCCACGATGCCTTCCTCGGACTGTCTGGGAAGGGGAGAGGTCGTCATTTCCAGGAAGTATTCCAGAAAGGGCTCAACGCCGAAGTTGGTCAGCGCGGAGCCGAAAAATACGGGAGAAAGCTTGCCCGCTCTGACGGCTTCGAGATCAAAGTCGAAGCTTGCGCCGTCGAGGAGCTCTACCTGCTCGCAGAGATCTTCGCGGCTCTGTTCGCCGATGATTTTGTCCATGGTTTCGATATCGTTGATATCGCATTGGATGGAGCTGAGCTTGGTCTGACCTCGGTTCTGCGCGTTGAAAGCGATGATGCACTGCTTTTCGCGGTCGTAAACGCCCTTGAAATCCTTTCCGCAGCCGATCGGCCAGTTCATCGGATAGGTGCCGATGCCGAATTCCTTTTCGACCTCGTCGATAAGGTCGAAGGGATCTCTCGCTTCACGGTCGAGCTTATTGATGAAGGTAAAGATCGGGATGCCTCGCATGGCGCAGACCTTGAAGAGCTTACGGGTCTGCGGCTCGATGCCCTTTGCCGCGTCGATGACCATCACGGCGCTGTCCGCCGCCATCAGTGTACGGTAGGTATCCTCCGAGAAGTCCTGGTGTCCGGGGGTGTCCAGAATGTTGATGCAATAGCCGTTGTACTGGAACTGCATGACGGAGGAGGTGATGGAAATACCTCTCTGCTTTTCCAGCTCCATCCAGTCGGAAACGGCGTGTCTGTCGGCTGCCTTTCCCTTGACGGCGCCCGCCTGATTGATCGCGCCTCCGTACAGAAGCAGCTTTTCCGTTAAAGTCGTTTTGCCGGCGTCAGGGTGCGAAATGATCGCAAACGTGCGGCGGCGTTTGATCTCTTTTTCAAAAGTTTCCACGGTCGTGTTTTCCTTTCAACAAAAATTTATCTATATAAAATCTGAAATTTTAAACGGTTTTTTTGAAGTAAAAATAAATATCGTCTTCTCCCTCTTTTCTCATGACGGAGGAGAGCAGGCGGAAGGAAGCTTTGTTTTCCTTCATGCATTTCGCGCGGACCTCGTACATACCAATCTGATAGAGCGCGTAGTGACAAGCCGCCCGGAAGGCCTCCGAGGCGTAGCCCTTTCCCTCGTATTCGGGCAAAAGGCGAATGCCGATCTCCGCGCTTCCGCGGAAGCTGAAATGATAGAGAATGATCTCTCCGATCATGGCTTCGTCAAGGCGGACGGCGAAGTTCATTGCCGTACTGCTGCCGAAGTCCTTTTTCTGATCTGCGTAGAAATAGTCCTCGTCGGGATCGGGGCAATCCTGCCTGTAATCGTATCCCCACCAGCGGTTGCGTTCATCGTCAAGGCACAATCGGTTATAGGCGGGAATATCGGTCTCCTCAATCGCGTTCAGCGTGAGCCGTTCCGTTTTGATCTGTGGGATTTTTTCGATATAATAAAGCTCGTTTTTGATGCGGAAATGGTATTTTTCCTCGATACGGTCGGGGTGATACTGCGTTTTGGAGGTACGCAGACCGCTGTCGCCCGCATCGTCCTCGCGGTTGATATAGGTAACGTCCCAGGCGAACATCTGCGCAAAGCTCTGTACCATGGCTGGATAAATACCTTCATATCCGGGGAGCGCCTTCTCGATGTGGTCGATCAGCGTATCTCCGCATTTTTCCGAGAGACAGAAGGAGATGATCTCGCCGCCCAGCTCGAAGCCTGCGCAACGGAACATGGGTGAGCCGACGAATTTCAGCATACGCCACGCGCGCTCCATTTCGTTCTTTGCGCCGTGGGAGTGCTTGTCGAAGCTCGCTTCGACCTTTTCGCGAAAGATTCGGAGCTTTTCCGCATCCTGTCCGTCAAAGGCGCGGAAGATGGCATCGGGGTATTTTGAAAAAAACTTGCGAACGTGATTTCTTTGACCGGAATATTTTTTTCCTTTGAATTCGCAGAGATCGGATGCCAGATAAATATAGTCGCTGAGATTGCGGTATCTTCTCGTTTCGGTGTTGGGGAAACGGGTGAGGATCTCTCCGACGTATTTTTTCGGTATGCCCGAAAATTCAAACGGAATAAACTGCTCCGAACAGAAATCCGCCATTGCCGAGAATGCGGCGTCGAGATCGGCATCGGGGGCAACGGGAATGGGATAGTCGAATGCGTATTTACCGCGCACCTTGTTGCGCACGATGAGACATCCTGCGTAAACGGTATATTCCGAAGCAAGCATATCGTTCCACATCAATTTGATCCCGAGTGAGTAATCGCTGAGCTGATAATCACACAAACCGTAATATTGAGAGAGAAGCGCTGCATTGCTTTCCGTGATGGGTGAGAACGTAAGCATATATTTTAATTCTCCATATTTTTACTCATATAAAATCAGTATAGCATCTTTCTTTTTCTTTTTCAACACCCATTTGAAAAAAACATGGGTTTTTTATGCGTTTTTTGAAAAATTTTTGTCATTGCAAGGTTGCAGGTATTGAAACCTATTCAAACAAAAACGGGGCACCTGCGATAAGCAGGTGCCCCGAAACGGAACGCGGACGTTATGCGGAAATCCGCGCTGTCAGAATGCCGTTTTCCGCGTCGACGGTGATCGTGCTTTCGGGAACGACGTCCTCGGCGATCATTTTTCTTGCGATCAGCGTTTCCACGCGGGATTGCAGGAATCGCTTCAGCGGACGCGCGCCGTAGATGGGATCGTAGGCGCTTTCGATGATCAGATCCTTCGCAGGCTCCGTGATGTGAATGCCGATATGGCGGTCGCGGAGTCGGGAGGCGAGGTCGGCGATCAGGAGATCCACGATGCCGTAAATATTGTTCTTGGTCAGAGGCTTATAGAAAACGGTTTCGTCAATGCGATTGAGAAATTCGGGACGGAAGGAGCGGCGGAGCAAGCCCGTCACGGTTTCTCTCGCCTGCGCTTCGATCTCGCCGTTTTCGTCGATGCCCTCGAGAATCACGTCCGAGCCGAGATTGGATGTCATAATGATGATCGTATTTTTGAAATCGACGGTTCTGCCCTGGCTGTCCGTGATGCGGCCGTCGTCAAGAACCTGCAAAAGCACGTTGAATACGTCGGGGTGCGCTTTTTCCACCTCGTCGAAGAGCACGACGGCGTAGGGCTTGCGGCGTACCGCCTCCGTGAGCTGACCGCCCTCGTCGTAGCCGACGTAGCCGGGAGGCGCGCCGATCAGACGGGATACCGAATATTTCTCCATATATTCGCTCATGTCCAGACGGATCATATTATGCTCATCGTCGAAAAGGGATTCGGCGAGCGCTTTGGCAAGCTCGGTTTTGCCGACGCCCGTCGGACCGAGGAACAGGAAGGAGCCGATCGGTCTGCGGGGATCGCGGATGCCCGCGCGGGAGCGAAGGATCGCGTCACAGACCTTGCTGACGGCTTCGTCCTGTCCGATCACGCGGCGGTGCAGGATGTCGTCCAGATGAAGGAGCTTTTCCCGTTCACCCTCCATCAGCTTGGCGATGGGAATGCCCGTCCAGCGTGAAACCGTCTTTGCGATCTCCTCTTCGCTGACGCGGTCGCGCAGAAGCGTATGCTGTGCCTGCTCTGCGCGCTGCTCCTCTTCGGCAAGCTGCTTTTGCAGCTCGGGCAATTTGCCGTATTTCAGCTCAGCCGCCTTGGCAAGATCGTAGTCGGCTTGCGCCTTCTCGATCTCGGCGCCCATGCGTTCGATCTGCTCGCGTATCTTCTGGACCTTTCCGATGGATTGCTTCTCGTTGTCCAGCTTTGCCTTCATGGCGGAGAAATTCTCACGGAGTCCGGCAAGCTCTTCGCGGATCTCTTCGAGGTGCGCGGCGGAAATTTTGTCTTTTTCTTTGACGAGCGCGGCTTCTTCGATTTCAAGCTGCATGATCTTGTGGGAGATCTCGTCCATTTCCGTGGGCATGGAGTTCATTTCCGTTTTGATCAGCGCGCACGCTTCGTCCACGAGGTCGATCGCCTTGTCGGGCAGGAATCGGTCGGAGATATAGCGGTCGGAGAGCGTCGCCGCCGCGATCAGCGCACCGTCCTGGATCTTGACGCCGTGATAGACCTCGTAGCGCTCCTTCAGACCGCGCAGGATGGAAATGGTGTCCTCCACGGTCGGCTGTTCGATCAGTACGGGCTGGAATCGTCTTTCCAGAGCGGGATCCTTTTCGATATATTTGCGGTATTCGTTGAGCGTGGTCGCGCCTATGCAGTGAAGCTCGCCTCTTGCCAGCATAGGCTTCAGAAGGTTGCCCGCGTCCATGGCGCCGTCGGTTTTTCCCGCGCCGACGATGGTGTGGAGCTCGTCGATGAAAAGAATGATCTTGCCCTCGCTTGCTTTGATTTCAGCAAGTACTGCTTTGAGTCTTTCCTCAAATTCACCGCGGAATTTCGCGCCGGCGACGAGAGAACCCATATCAAGCGAAAACAGCGTGCGGTCCTTCAGATTTTCGGGAACGTCGCCCCGTACGATACGGAGCGCAAGTCCTTCGGCGATCGCGGTTTTGCCGACGCCGGGCTCACCGATCAGACAAGGGTTGTTTTTCGTTTTTCTGGAGAGGATGCGGACGGCGTGGCGGATCTCCTCGTCTCTGCCGATGACGGGATCGAGCTTTTGCGCGCGGGCGAGCGCGGTGAGGTCTTGTCCGTATTTGTTCAGTACGTCGTAGGTTTCCTCGGGGTTGTCGTTGGTGACTCTCTGATTTCCGCGGATGTCTTTGATTGCTTTTTCGAGCGAATGGCGGTCAAGTCCGCATTTTTTGAAAATCTTCTTCATGGAATCGCTCGGCTTTTCGACGATGCCGAGCATGATGTGCTCGACGGAAATATATTCGTCCTTCATGTGAGAGGCAATGGCTTCGGCTTCCGAAAGCGAGGCTTCCAGAGCTCTGTCGATATAGATCTTATCGGCTTCCACGGCGCCGCCGCGCATACCGGGCATGGCATCGACGGCACTTTTCAGCTCGTCCTTCAAAACTTCTGCGGAAGCGCCCGCTTTTTTGATGAGGTCGCAGGCAATGCCCTCTTCCTTATTCATCATGGCAAGAAAGAGATGCTCCTGGGTGATCTGGCTGTTGCCGCGTGTTGCCATCAGCGCGCGGGCATCCTGCATGGCTTCCATGCTTTTTTGCGTATATTTCTGAAAATTCATAAAGTATCCTCCTTCTTTGATTCTTTTGATCTGCGTGACTTTACAGGTCTCAGATCAGAATTTGATTGTTTGTGAGATAATTTAAATAGACTGCCTCGGTTTCCCGCGCGCTTCGCTCGGGAGATTGCGCATGGGCGAAGAAGATTTTCAGCGCTTTGTCAAAGGCGTTGATATATGCCGCGATGACTTGTCCGAGGTCGATTTCGCGGGCGGCGGAAAGATTTTGCAGGATCAGCTTACGGGAATATTTTCCGCCTGCGGAAACGGCGGGCGAGGTTCCTCTGTATTTCATTTCGATCGCGCTCCAGAGACGGTAGAATTCCGTCATATATAGGATCAGTCCCGCATTCTGCGTCCGCAGGGAAACGCGAAGCTCACCGATCTCCGAGCGGCTTCCGCGATAAAGCTCCACGTTGTATTTTACCGTCGGATTGTATTTATATGCAAGCGCGGAACGGAGAGAAAGCATCGTGTCCGAGGGCTCTAACGCCTTGAAGGCGCTTTCGGCAAGAAGATTTTCCATACGGAGAAAGATCTCCCGGAATCGCTTTTCGGGGGTGGTATAGGAAACGTATTCCGCCAAAATCTGGTTGATCATATTGGAGCGGTTGGTGCCGTTTTCGTATGCAAGTTGATCGATCTTTTCCACGACGTCCGCGGAAAGTACGATGGAATAGACGTTTTTCATTGATTTCTGACATCCTTTTTCGTTTTTTGATTACGGTTTTATTATACAACACCTTATATAATTTGTCAATCGTTTTATATAAATTTATTTGCGAGTTTAAAATTTGTTTACATATTGCAAAGCGGTTGATTTCGGCGCGCAAAAATGGAAATATGCTTGCGCAGTTATTCTTTTTATGTTATACTGATATCAGTTACACAATAGGAGAAGAAGTCTGAAAAACGGATCTTTTTTCAGACCGGAAGTTTTGTGACTTTCGTCTCTACAGGAGTCGAATTTGCTTTGCAAACCGCACAAAATTTCTTGAATTTTAAGAAAGGCATGGCCATAGAAATGAAATTGAACATAGCCATCTGCGACGACGAACAAACTCACGTTTGCGCACTGAGTGAATTGGTTCGGAAATGGGAAATACATCATTCTCATCTCATAAAGATCAAAGAATTTTCATCAGCAGAGTCTTTTCTGTTTGAATATAGCGAAAACCACGATTTTGACATCTTGCTTCTTGACATCGAAATGGATGGGATGAACGGCGTAGAGCTTGCGCGCAGGCTTCGAAAGGAAAATGACGATCTGCAAATCGTTTTCGTTACGGGCTACGACGATTATATCGCGGACGGGTACGACGTAGCGGCACTGCACTATCTGATGAAACCGGTGAAGGAAGAGAAATTCATGTCCGTGCTTGATCGGGCGGTAAGGCTGATCGGAGACCGCGAAAAGAATATCATATTGAACGTAAGCGGCACGGTACGTAAATTGCCTCTTGATAAGATCCTTTACGTTGAAGCGCAACAAAATTATATTGTCATTCATACGGATAAAGAGGAATATCGCGTCAAGCGCACCCTGTCCTCTATCGAAAAAGAACTGGATCAAGGATTTTTCCGCACAGGGCGTTCCTATATCGTGGGGCTGAGATACGTTTCCGGTATTTCCAAAACGGAGATCCAATTGGATAACGGAACGGCGATCCCGCTCGGCAGAGGACTTTTTGAGGCAGCGAACAAAGCTTTTATCGCGTTTTATTAAAGGAGATCATCATGTTTTTTGGAAGAAATATCAATAAGCGAATTGATGCCTATCAAAGTGATCTGATGAATAAGCATTACGAGGAAGTCGAAAATATGTACCGTCAGGTGCGCGGTTGGCGGCATGATTACCGCAACCATATTCAAACCATGATGACGCTTATGCAATCCGGTGAATATGAAAAAGTGATAGGCTATCTGGAAACCTTGGGCGAGGACTTGAATACGGTCGATACGGTTCTCAAAACGGGCAATATCATGGCAGATGCCATCCTGAACAGTAAAATTTCGCTTGCTAAATCAAATCATATTCAAGTGGATGCAACGGCATCGATTCCGGTCAAGCTCTCTATGACGGATATCGACCTTTGCGTGATTATCGGTAATCTTTTGGATAATGCCATTGAGGCCTCGATGACACTCCCCGAAAAGGAACGTATGATTCGAATTTACATCGAAATGAAGAAGAACCGGCTTTATCTGTCTTTTACCAATCTGACCGCGGCAAAGAAAATGAAGAAGGAAAACGGCATTTTTCGTTCTACCAAGGGTGCGGCTCGCGGCTTCGGTCTTTTGCGTGTCGACCGCATTGTGAAAAAATACGGCGGTTATCTTCGCCGCGCAAGCGAGGACGGCGCCTTTACCACGGAAATTCTTTTGCCGCAATAACATTGCTTTTTATCCCCCAAAAAGTACATTTCGTCCCCGAAATGTGCTTTTATTATTTTTTGTGTTAAAATCAAAGCATAAGAAAGAGGTGATTTTGTGAAAAAAGAAAAAAAGAAAAAGAATTTATATTCCGATTTCAGTAATGTTATTTTTGCGTTTCGATGGATGAAGAAATATAACGGCATGCCGATTCTTATGCTGAATTTTCTTTTCTATGTGCTTTTTCTCGCATCTGCGGTATTTGTGACATACGAAAGCAAGCTTGTGCTGGATATTCTGTCCCTGGAGAAACCGATGGCGGTCGTAATCGCGATGCTCATTTCCGTCTGTCTGATTCCCGCGGTCTGCTCCGTGGGCGAAACGTTGCGTGGTATCGGATGTGATATTTTATGGAACCGTTATCGCCGGTCGGTTGACAGACATTGCTATGACGTGATGTGCCGTGCAGACTACGATCTGATCGAGAATCCCGATCACAAGGTTCTGTTTACGCAATATCTTGATTTTGCAAGAAGTGCCGCAGACCGTCTTTCCTGCGATGTGCTGAATTTTTTGACGGAGGTTTTGAAAATTTTGATCTTCGGTACGCTTCTTGCGGGTCTGCATCCTTTGATATTCATTTTTCTTATTGTGATTGCGGTCCTGCAATACGTCGTAAAAATTCCGCTGAACCGCTATCAGCAGAAGATCAATCCCGATATCATCGCCAACGACAGACGGTTTCAATATTCCGGCTCGATCTCAAGAGACTATCAGTATGCAAAAGAGGTCCGTATCTACGGAATGTCGCCGTGGCTTCGTAAAATCAGCGATGATTGTTTAAACACGCACGTTCGTTTGCATGCTTCCGTTCAAAACCGCACGGTCGCAATGGGCTTTTCCGTTCATTTCATGCATTTTCTGCGGGACGGCTTGGCGTATCTGTTTTTGATTTGGCAATTCGCGAGCGGCGCTCTCACGGCGGGCAATTTCGTCCTGTATTTTTCCGCGATCACATCCGTTTCGACCGCGTTGAACGGGCTTGCTGATCAGTTTGCTTTGATCACCAAGGACAGTTTGAAAATAACTGAGATCCGAAAGATCGAAGCGCTGACCGTTAGCACGAGAAATCACGGAATTGGCGCACCGATTCCCGTGTCGGCACCGGAAATTGAGTTCAGGCACGTGAGTTACCGCTATCCGGGCGCTGAGGAGGATACGATCCGTGACGTTAGCTTCAAGGTAAAGGCAGGAGAAAAAATTGCGCTCGTCGGCATCAACGGCGCAGGCAAGACCACGCTGATTAAGCTTTTGTGCGGGCTGTATCTGCCGACCGATGGTGAGATCCTCGTGGACGGAAAGCCTGTCGGTGCCTACAATATTGATGAATATTACTCCCTTTTTTCCGCCGTCTTTCAGGAGACCTTTCTTCTGCCGTATTCGATCGCGGCACACGTTGCCGCAACGACGGATGACGAGAAGATCGACCGCTTCCGCGTGACGGAAGCACTCAAGCAGGCTGGGCTCGGAGAAAAGATCGCTTCCTTGCAGAACGGCATCGACACGCTTCTCGATAAAGAAGCCAACGACAACGCCACCGACCTTTCCGGCGGTGAAAAGCAAAAGCTCGCGCTGGCGCGCGCCATCTATCTTTCCCGTCCCGTTCTCGTTTTGGACGAGCCGACGGCGGCGCTTGACCCTATCGCGGAAAACGATATGTATTTACGTTTTGATAAGACCGTCGGAAACAAGACTGCATTTTTCATCTCGCATCGTCTGGCATCCACGCATTTCTGTGACCGCATTTTTCATTTAAACGAGGGACGAATCATCGAAGTGGGAACGCATGACGAGCTGATGGCGGCGGGCGGAAAATACAAAGAAATGTATGAAATTCAAAGCAGCTACTACACGGATAAAAAGGAGGTGCAGACATGAAAAAGGAAAAAGCAAAAAATCCTCCGTTTCGGGAGGATCTGAAATTAAGCTTTCGCGCGCTGAAGGTTTTGTACCGCTTGGATCCGCGTTATTTCTGGATACAGGTGTTCAATTCGGTGGGGGATTCTCTCCGCTACTACGTCAATTCCATTCTGGCGGCGCTGATCATTGACGGTGTCGTTGCGGGTGCAGACCCGAAAAAGCTGGGACTTTATGCGGTTTTGGTTGTTTTTCTGAACCTCGGTATGAACGTCATGGTTCAGTATACGGCGGCAAGAAGGTATATCCGAAAAAGTATGTGGCCGAAATTCATCACGCGCTTCTTTCACGGATATTCCGAAAAAATGGATTATTGGCGCTTCGAGGATCCCGAAACGCGCAAGCTTTGGAATCGCATTCAAAAGCACAACGAAAACGTGACAGGCATTGGTAATATGGCGGGATTTCTGCACACCCTCGTTCACGCGATCATCGGTGTCACCACGGCGCTTGCCGTGATGATCGCTTGCTTTCTCTCCAAGCCGACGAAGGAGGTTCACGGTATCGTTCGTTTGATCAATTCGCCGTGGATGCTTGCGATCTTCTTTCTTTTTGCCACCTTCATCATGCTCGCCAAAGCAAAAAACGCGACGAAGTGGAACGCCTTCAACAAGCTTTGGGAGACTTATTGGGGAACCGAATGCCGTCGTATGGACATCATGGAAACTTACGTTACCGACAACAAAAGGGCGATGGACAGAAAGATCTACGCCATGGACGGAATCGTCAAGAGGGAAAACGATGCCGCCATTGCCGCTTCGGATATCACCGCGAAAAAAGCGGACCGGATTTATTTCAGCAATCAAATGGTCGGTACGCTGCTGACGTTTCTCATTTCTGCCGTTCCGTACGTGATCGTTGGCGTGAAGGCTTTATCGGGCGCATTCGGAATCGGTATGGTTGTCTTATACGTCGGAACGCTGAAGCGCTTCGGAAGAGAAACGGAAAGCTTCGGCGAGGTGTTCGGCAGTCTTCGTGCGAACAGAACCGCACTTATCGATCAGTTTGCATACATGGATATGCCGCAGGATATGTATCACGGCACGCTTTCCGTCGAAAAGCGCAGCGACCGCAATTACAACGTGGAATTTCGGAACGTCAGCTTCCAATATCCCGGCTCCGACAGTTACGTTCTGAAAAATATAAGCATCAAATTCCGTATTGGCGAACGTCTTGCGCTCGTCGGCATGAACGGTTCGGGTAAAACGACCTTTATCAAATTGATGTGCCGCCTTTACGATCCCACGGAAGGAGAAATCCTGCTCAACGGTATTGATATTCGAAAATACGATTACGATGAATATATGCAGATCTTCTCTATCGTGTTTCAGGATTTCAAGCTTTTTGCCTTTCCTCTTGCGGAAAATGTGGCGACCTCAAAGGAATACGATGCCGAGAGAGTAAAAAAATGTCTTACAGAAGTGGGCTTCGGCGAACGCTTGGAAACTTTACCGAAAGGCATTGAAACGTGTCTTTATCGCTCCTATGATACGGATGGTGTCGAAATCTCCGGAGGCGAAGCGCAAAAGATTGCACTTGCCCGTGCGCTCTACAAAAACGCGCCGTTTATCATTCTTGACGAGCCGACTGCCGCTCTCGACCCGATTGCAGAAGCAGAGATCTATTCCAAATTCAACGAGATTGTCGGTGATAAAACAGCGATCTATATCAGCCACAGACTTTCAAGCTGCCGTTTTTGCGATAAGATTCTGGTTCTTGACCGTGGAGAGATCGTACAATTCGGCACGCACGACGAGCTCGTTGCCAATGAACACGGAAAATATCACGAGCTTTGGCACGCACAAGCGCAGTATTATACCGAAAAAACAGTATAAGGGCTTGTTTGAAAAATGACAACACGCCCAAAAAGCGGTTATTTTTCCGCATGACTGCGCTTATTTTTTTGAAATACATATCGTATTTCTGCAAAAAATCAGCTTGTTCTACGAAAAAATTCCTCACTTTTGGTCATATCGCTATTTTTCAAACAAGCCCAAATTAAAACACCCGATACGCTTAGAATATCGGGTGTTTTTCAAATTTTATCGGGTTTTGCTATTCAATTTTGGGATTCCAATCAAAAAACAGACCGAAATTACTGCCGCGCTTCAGGGAATTTGTGCCGCGCAGGATGTACTCCCACGTTTTGGAATAGCCTCCTCTGACGGCGACCTCGCGGGACCTCATGAATTGAACGAATTCTTCGGGATGGTCGGCGTACGCGTTTTCAAAGGCTTCCGAGCAGAGTCTTTTTTCTCTGCTTGAAAGATTGTCCGCGCGGTTATGCAGAACGTGCTCGATGTTGCGGGAAAAATAGTAGAAGGCGTAAGGGATCTTTTCCACCTGTGAAAGCCCCGATAGCGCTCGGGCGGCATTCGTTTTCATTTCGTTGCGCGAGCGCAGGGAATCGACGGAGAGGGTTTCGATGGAGGTCTCTTTATAGGTTGCGTGATCCCTACCGCCATAAATGACCCGTTCGGGCGGGATGAAGGCGCCGTCGGTGTCGATGACGTGAACGATTTTCAGAATATCGGATTTTTTCAGGCGGTAGCGTTGGAGAAATCCGCTCACGAAGCGCATGACCGTACGGGCGGCGTTATCCTCCGTAATATGATAACGGTAGCAAAGATCTCCGCCGAGAACGTAAAAACGAACGTCGTCATCCGTCAGAAGTCTGGACATAATCAAACCCAGAGAGGTGCTGTCCGTAGATCCTTCCACAAGAAAAAGGACGATCTTTTTCGTATTTGCCGTCATGCGGATCACTTCCTTTCTTTACGGTCTCCGGCTTCCTTGCCCGCAAGACGAAAGGCGCGCGCGATCTCCAGCGGATTGGAATAGCCGTAAAGCTCCTCCTTCTGTCCTCCGACGTGAATGCTTCGGATATATTGATCGCGCAGATTGCCCTTACTGCCCGAAAGACGGATGTAACGGTTGTCCGGATTGGTGGTCGTGAAAATAATATCCCTTCGGTCGATCATTTCCAGCGGGCGCAGGTTGTGCGAGGTGAAAAGAAGCTGACCTCTGCCGTTTTCCTCCAGAATACCGAGGATTTCTCCGAGCAGATATTCGTAAACGCCGGCATCGAATTCGTCCACTGCGACCAGAACGGACGGATGGTTATACATGGCGATCAGAATGCTGAGGACGGAGATCAGCTTTTTTATGCCCTCGGATTCGCATTTCAGGGGGATTTTCGTATCGCCCCTGACGGAGAGGATCTCAAAGCGCATACCCTCTCTGCCGTCCTCCGTGGTCTGTCCGCCGTATTCCTTGATGAAAAGGCTCATGCCGGGAATCAGCACGCCGAGCACGTGATTGATGGCGCTGACGGATTTTTTGATAAACTCGTAGGTCGAAACAGTCTGCACGGACGGCTCGGTCAGAGAAAGCAGGGTTTGCTCGGGCGTTTCCTCGTCGCCGTCGAAATGCAAAGCGAGCGGCATGACCGCGCCGATCGAGATCGTTCCCGAATGGTTGGAATCAACGACGAAAAAGCCTTGCCGCGCGTAGTGCGAGAGCGTCTGCACGATCCGCTTCAGAGTAAGATCGTCGGGGGAATCGGTGAGCCCCCGCAGTAAAAACGGGCGGACGTCCTCAGAGAAGATAAACGAGGCGGCGTTTCGGAGAGAGAGCTTTTTTGCGACCGCCAATTCCACGGCGTCCTCCTCGTTTTTTGCCATGGCGGCGTAACGGTATTTCGGGGTTAGAAATCTGCTCTTTTCCTCCGCCTTGTAATGCAGGAGCGTTTTTTGCGGAGAAGCTTTCCCTGTGGAAACGGTGCGGTAAGCGATTTTTTCTTCGCTGACGCAAACGCCTCTTGCGGATGCCTCGGAGCGGGATACGGTAAAGGCGTATTCCGCAAGGATTCCTTCGTTTTCATCGCCGATGAAGAAGCTCAGTGCGCAGGAGGAGGCTTTCGCCGTCTGCGCGATGCCGTCTGCCGTCCCGTGCGGGAGGGGGCTTGCAGACAGAAGATCCTTAGCGAGCGAAAGCGCCTCGATGACGGCGGTCTTGCCCGATCCGTTCTGTCCGTAGATGCCGAGGATTTCCGCGCGGTCGCAGGAAAAGTCACGGCTTGCCGCGCAGGGCATCTCCAATATGCCGTGCGCGACGTTCTTATAGTCGCAGAGCTCGATGCGGACGAGTCTTACGTTATTTTCATACATAGCGGTTTCCCTCGCTTTCCTTCATATTATCTTTATTATATCCCGAAAAGGATATTTTTGTCAATAGAGTGAAATTTCAATTGCAAGAGGACGGCATTCTTTTTTCAATATTTTCTTTACGAATCTAAAAAAGATAAGATTTTTCATATTCAAAAATCTTATAGCAAAAGAATATTTGTGTTCTGTAAACAGACGGAACTTTTTATAAAATATTTCCCTTTGATAAGGGGAAACGGTCAACTTTTTCTTTGTTTGAAAGAAAAAGTTGCAAAAAGAAGCAAACAAACGTGCCGTTTGATCGCCGGTGCGTATGGGAGCAAAGTACCGCGAATCCCGCCGGACTCTGCGCAAATGCACTCTGATTTGCAGGGCAAATCAGAGTACGATATTGCTTGCCGAAACCGCCGGCACGGTTTCGGACGCCGTCGGCTATTCG
>JAFQOX010000060.1 GCA_017412045.1 Clostridia bacterium | reverse complement strand
TTTTCAAAAGCCTTATTTGCACGCGGGCTCCTTCCGCCTCGTAAACTCGGCACCTTCCTCCCGGAGGAAGGCTTTTTAGCATCTCATCTTTTAGCGAAATTGACGAAACTGAATTTTTTAACTGACTTTATCGACAAGCTGGGCGGTTCTCCCGATCAGAGAACCGCCGTCGTTTTTTCTGAAATGAAATTTGCAAAAACCGTCCTTTAAGACAGCAATCCCTTCCAGATCCGTGGCAGCATCCGCGCCGTATCGCCTGCCGTCATGGCGATCGGCGTGTATTCCTCTGCGGCAAGCTCACCTGCCGCGCCCGCAAGGTAAGCGCCAAGCGCGACCGTGCGCGGTGAGTATTCCATATAGCCGAGAAGCCCCGTGAGTACGCCTGAAAGCACGTCTCCGCTGCCCGCCGTTGCCATGCCCGCGCTTCCTCTGTCGCAAATAAAGGTCGATTTCCCGTCCGTCACAACGGTGGACGCGCCTTTCAGAAGCAATATTACACCGTATTCCCGCGCGAATGCCTGTGCTGTCTCCACGGGATTTTCTGAAATTTCCGCCGTGGGTACGCCTGAAATGCGTTCGAATTCCTTCGGATGAGGCGTGAGCACCACGCGGCAAGCCGTATTGGTAAGCAAGCTTTTATCCATGCGCGCGAGCGTATTCAGCCCGTCGGCATCGATGATCAGCGGAAGCGATTTTTCCGCCAGAATATATTCGAGGATTTTTGTGTTTTCCGGGCTTTTTCCCCAGCCCATACCGACGGATAGAGCGGCAAGTCCCGCAAGCGCGCCGTCGATAGCGGCTTTGTTAAAAAGGATATGCCCCGATTCGTCGGCAAGCGGCAGGATCGTTTCCTCCAACACGTAGGGCGCAACCGCCGCCGCAATGCTTTCGGGAACGATGATTTTTGCCACACCGCATCCGGAGCGTAGCGCGGACGCGCCCAAGCCCGCAAGCTTCACCGCGCCGGAATATTCACGGCAACCGCCCATGATGCCCACGTAGCCGTAGGTTCCTTTATTGGAGTGGTTTGCGCGCGGCTTGACGTACGGCAAAAACGTCTCTTTTTCCGCGAGGAGCGCGTATTCTCCGCGGATCTCTATGCCGATGTCGATATTGTTCTTTTCCCGCATAACGTCCTTCGCCATGCCGAGAAAATGTCCGTATTGATAGCTTCCCACGGAAACCGTGAGATCGGAACGTACGCATTTTGTGCCTGTTCCGCTGTCTGCCGAAAGTCCGCTGTTGATATCCGCGCTGACGATATATGCGCCGCTTTCGTTGATTTTGTCGATCATGACGGCGGCAAGTCCGCGCGCCTCGCCGTGAAAGCCCGTTCCGAAAATGCAGTCCAGCACGGTATCAAAGCCCGAAAGATCCGTTTCTTCCGTGCATTTTTCCGTTTTTACACCCATTTCGGCGCACAGATCGAAGTAGTATTTTCCGCTCTCCGAAAATTTTTCGGAGATCAAAAATACGGTCGCGTCCCCGCCGTCCTCGTGCAGTAGCTTTGCCACCACGAATCCGTCGCCGGCGTTGTTGCCGGAGCCGCAGACGATCGCCGTTTTGCCCCAAGCCTTACGGCTTTTGTAAATTCCTTCTCCCGCGCGGTACATCAGCTCCTCGGAGCTTGTGACGTTTGCGCAGGTATAGGCATCGCTCTCGCGCATGACGCGCGAGGAAACTATTTTTTCCATATGACAACCTCTTGATAAATAGCAATATCACTTCAATTTGATGGTTACGGTATCTCCGTTGTCCTCGAAAAGGCAAAATTCAGGTCGCTCAAAAAGACTCTTGTTCGGCGTGTGATACGTAAAATACGTGTTTTTTCCGTCGGAGAAGATCATACCGTGCCCACCGTCGCTGTCCAAGAGCGGCTTTTGATGTGCGAATGCCGTTCCCAATTTTCCGCCCTTGAATTTCAGTACGAATTCCGCATATTTTCCTTTCACAAAAGATGACCATATCATAAAAAGCTCGCCCGCTTTGGAACGGTACAGAAAAGGGCCGTCGGTTACGTAGTGGTCTATCTTTACGGGATCGACAAGCTCATACGAGGAGGCGCAAAACAGCGTGACGATCTCTCCCTGTGCCGCGCTGAGCTCGTCGTTTAACCTTGCATAGCATACCGTTCCGTCCTTGATCTGCGTATGCTCATGGCAGAAAACGAGATACGGTACGCCCGCTTCGTCCACGTGCAGGGTTCCGTCAAGACATTCCCACTCCGTTGGTGTCAACGCGCCCTTACTGCACGGAAGGAAAGGTCCCGTAAGGCTTTCGGCGTACAGAGAATACGTTCCGCGTAAGCCGTTTTTCTGCGTAAACGTGGCAAACATATAATATTTCCCTTTGTATTTATGCACCTCGGGCGCCCAGTTTACGCCGTCATTCAGCCCATATTTTGCTGAATCAAAGCATTCGATCGGCTCGCTCCAATTGTTCAGATCGTCGGAAATATATACGTCAAAGCCGCCGGTATGATAACCGAAATCCTTTGCTCTCGTGCCGTAGAGATAATACTTTCCATTCTCATATATCACAAAGGGGTCACGGATATTGATTTGTTCTTTTTTCATGATCATTACCTCGCATCCTTGTTTTTGGTATAGTTTATCACAAATTTGCTTTCAAGTCAACTTTTTCAAAAAACAAAGTCAGGGTAACAGCATTTTAACCGTCGATATCTTGATTTTTATGCGATTTGTGATATAATAAAACATATTTTTGTTGTATCGGAAAGGGAGGATTTTGATATGAAAATCTTAGGTAACGTTTTATGGATCCTTTTTGGCGGATTGCTTGCATCCTTGCTTTGGCTGGCGCTGGGCTGTCTTTGGTGCGTGACGATCGTCGGGATTCCCGTCGGAATGCAATGCTTCAAATTTGCGAAGCTTTGTCTGCTGCCTTTTGGAAAAGAGATCGCATACGGCAACGGTACGGCATCGCTGCTCGTTAATATTTTGTGGTTGATTTTCGGCGGGCTGGAGCTTGCCGTGGGATTCCTTGCGGTCGGTTGCATTTTCTGCGTGACGATCATCGGCATTCCCTTCGGTTTGCAGTATTTTAAATTTGCCAAGCTGTCGCTCATGCCCTTTGGCGCTGTGGTTCGTTGAGGTGATGATATGTCTGAGATATGGGAGCTTGTAGATGAACAAAAGCAAAAAACGGGAATCTTGCATGAAAGAAGATATTCCGAGCAGATACCGAGGGGACTTTTCCACATCGTTGTGGAAATCTGGACGAAAACGCCGGACGGAAAGATCCTTTTGACGAGAAGAAGCCCCGAAAAACCGATGTCGCTTCTTTGGGAGTGTACGATGGGTTCCGTTCTTGCCGGGGAAGAAAGCCGGGAGGGCGCGGTCCGCGAGCTTGCGGAGGAAACGGGAATTTCCGCAAAAACGGAGGATCTGATCTTTTTGGGAGATACGTTTTATCACAATTGGATCGTGGACTCCTACTTATATATGCCGACGGAAACGCCCGCGCTGTGTTTACAGCAGGAAGAGGTGTGCGATGCAAGGTTCGTTTCTTTGAATGAAATGGATCTGTACGGCGATGAGATCGTGGACGGTGTCTGGAAACGTTTTTGTAAATACAGAAATCAAATAACGGCATACCGTTAAAAAACGGCGCTTCCTGAAAAAGAAGCGCCGTTTTTTTCATTATATAGACGTAAATAGAGCTTGGATGGCGAGCAATAGAAATGGATCACTTTGCGATTATTAAACAATTACGCTTTAATAATTTTTCCAAATCATCGCAATATCTTGTATGAATAAGAATTTTCTTGCCATGAAAGAAAATCCGAAATTGATAAAATTCCGATTTTCGATATCTTGTATAATCGTAGCTTTGAATATCCTTCAAGCTTATTTCCGAATTGTTGAATAAAGTCTTTAACATTATTTTTTCGTCGGTCACAATTACTTTATAGTTAAATGTATACAAATATCCGTAAAGGAAATAGCAAGCAATCAACAGAAAGCTTACTTCACCCAAAATAACTTCGACAGTCGGAATATCGTTCCATATCAATCCCAAAGGAAAGAGAACTGCCAATATAAAGAATAAAATCGTCGGAAGCTTCCATCGTTTACTTTCTTTCACCATATCATCTTTCATCATGATATTCATAGTTCTTCTTCCAATCATACAGGATTTTTGTTATCAATACTCACATAGGGTTTGAGAATTTTTAAAGCAATTTCCTTCGGCACATCGATCTTCGTTTCGACGGTGCCGTCCTCGCGCTTGGTGTGCTCCACGGTCAATTTTCCAAAGGGCGTTGCGATGCTTCCCTTGACGTGACGGAGATGTCCGAGATGCGGCTCGATTTCAATTTCACGGCAGCCCTCGCCCTTGATCCGGATGCCCAGGACGTATTCCGTCAGAAAGGCGACGGGACCCGAGGACCAGCCGTGGCAAAGGCTGTGGCGGTAGCCGATATAGCAGTATTTTCCGAAATCGCCGTGGATATCCTTCTTCGTGGTGTCGCAGATCTCGTCCAGACGGCAAGCGTTTTCCGTCCATTGGATATCAAAATCCTCCCAAAAGGTCGTTGCGCCGAGGTCGAGCATCGCGCCGTAATAGGTTTTCAGCGTTTGCAGAATATCTTCCTCCGTGCAACAGCGCGTCATGCCTTTCAGAATGTAATAGCTCATGAAGGTGGAGAAACCGTGCGCGCCGCCGTTTTGCAGACAGTCGGCGGCATCCTTGTCGGCAATATCGGCAAGGAGCAGGAGGGAAGCGATCTGCTTGAGGGCGCCGCAGTCCTCTTTTTTGCCTGCGGCAAGCGTTCTGACGGCTTCGCATTCCTTTTTGAGTTCGTTTTCGCCGAGAATCTCGCAAATACGGATGCAAGCATCCATACAGAGGATCAGAAGCGCCTTGGCGCCTGCCTTTGCAGACGGAAATCCCTTGGAGGGCCAGTCGATGAAATCGCTTGCCGTGAAATAGCCGTCTTCGCTTACGTTTTCAAGAATTTGACGGGTCATGCGGACGATATAATCTCTCTGCTCGGCGAGATATTCGCGTTTTCCCGTATAGAATACCCACTCGTCGAGATTGATCAGCCACCAGAGAGAGTAGGTGGCAATGCCGTTGATCCAGGTCGGCAAGATCGTATTCCGTGCGGAGAGCGCAAGCGCGCCGTAGATCTGCGGCACGTCCCCGAACACGTATTTGACGGTTTTCAGCTCGGGGTTGAGGTCGCCGATCCAGACCAGACGGTCTCTTTTGATGCCGTCCCAGATTTCGTTTTGCAGACAAAGATGGCAGGTATACGCCGCCGTATCGTAAATGCGGTTCAATCTTTCATCGTCGGATTCAAAGCTTCCGATATATTCATACGGCTGATAGGTCATGATGGCTTGAATGGTTTTGATATTGACCCTTGCGGGAGTCAAGCATTCAATATAAACGAATCGAAAGCCGGTCGCGCCGCATTCCGTGACCGTCCAGCTTTTCGTGCGGATCTCAAAATCGCGCATACTGTGATCGTTGGTTGCACCCTTTTCGCTGATATGAGAGAGTGCTTCGCCGGCAGATTCACCGAAACAGATGCGGAACGTGGCTTCTTCGCCGTCGCGGATACGGAACAGAGAGAGGCAGATACCTCCGTGAAGCTCCGTTCCGAAATCGAGCAGAATGCCTGCCTTGTCTTCCTCCGTGGAAATGAGCGTGGTGACCTCGGGCTCTTGCGTTCCGATCTGACGGTTTTTGTATCGCAGAAGGCGTTCCTCACCCTTCCAGATGCCGCGGGTCAGCAGAATTTTTTTGGGAACCAGATATTGTTTGATACGGGTATCCGTATCTTGAAAAGAAATATTTTTCAGCATGATAATCTCCATTCCGCCGTTCGGCGGTAAAAACAAACGGTACGGTTTATACGATCAGATCAAAAACGGAAATACGGATCGCCTTTTGCAGCGAGGAAAGCGGAAGCTCCACCTGATAGCCGATCTTCCCCGCGCTGAAAAGAATGGTCTCAAAATCAGCGGCGGTGCTGTGGATTGCGGTAGGGAAAAATTTCTTCATACCGATGGGCGAACAGCCTCCGTGGATATATCCTGTCAGGGGCAAAAGCTCCTTGGATTTGATCATTTCAATGGATTTTTCACCGACGGCGGCAGCCGCCTTTTTCAAATGCAGCTCTTCTGCGGCGGGAATCATAAAAACGTAATTCTTCCCCGATTTGCCTACCGTCACCAAGGTTTTGAAAACGTGCGCGGGGTCTTGACCGAGTGCCGCCGCAAGATCAACGGCGGAAACGGCACCCGAGGTCAGATAACAGTGGCTGTCATACGGAATCTTTTTTTGATCCAGAATCCGCATGACGTTGGTTTTTTCTATTGCTTTTTCCGATGCCATAAGCATTTCCTTTCTTTTTGTCCGTTTTCCCAAAAATCGGCGGTATCAAAATATTCACCGGTGTCTAAAAAACGGAATAGAATTTGATCGAATCTTTTCATATCCACGACGTTTTCCTCAGCCAGTGCATAATAATCGGAGAGCGTGAGGCAGTCGTTGCTGAATGCGGCTTCACAAGGAATATTCTTTGAGAATCGGAAGATCAGGGACATCACGTTGTCTTTTGTCATATTTCCGCTTTGATACCCTTCCTTCAGATAGAGCCGAAGCCTTGTATAGACCGATTCTTCATCAAAGGGCGCTTCCAGACAGTAGAGGCGCAAAACGTGCTCCGCTTTTTTCATATCATTTCGACAGTCCAGAAGGTCCAGCACAACGTCCGAGAGAGGTGCTTCCTTTTCCAGATACTCGTCCAGCCATTCGTCAAAATCGTCCCATACACCGCACAGCAAAAGAATTCTTCTGTAATCAGCGTCTTCTCTCGTCATACGATCCCCCTTTTTATGAAAGGAGAGCGCGGAACTTTTCGATGCGGTGGAACGTGGAATAGTTGGCGTCGTGGAAGTTGTTTGCGTTGTTGATCGCCGTACGACAGAGATAGATCAGATCATCGCCTTCCATTTCGAAATCCACGTATTGGAAGCCGACCTTTTCGCGGTCCTCGTGGCGGTGATCGTGGAGATCGCAGACGACGCGCCATTCTGTGAGATCGTCCGAGCAGAGCAGGGAGAGCAGATTGCGGTCGCTCGTGTGCGCGGGATCGTAAACGCGCGTGGCGACGGAGTAATATTTTTTCGAGATTTCGTCGTATTTGATCATGAATTTGGAGTAGTTTGCGGGGAACGCCATCGTTCGGGAATAGGTCAGCGGCGCTTCGTGATCCTCGGTATTGACCGCGTAGACCAGAGCCGTTTGATATTTGCCGAAGCGCATGATATTGAGCAGCTTACCCGCGGGATCGACTGTGAGCGTGCCTTCGATCGTCATGGTATGAAGGGGAAGCTCCGCAAGGGAGGGCTCGAAGCGGTCAAAGGGGCGCGGCTCGGAAAAGCTCCAGTTTTCGGGGATCATGAGATCGTCGTTCTCATCGCAGGACATGACCATCGCGGCGTGGCAGTATTCCTTATTTGCCCAGGAGCCCCATTCCAGCGTCTCGTAGATTCTTCCGCCGAAACGGACGACGTTTTGCGGATTTTTGTGAACGCCCGTATTGCCGCGTTTGCCATTGGAGCCGCGCAGGAGCGTGACGGGCGCGGAAAAGGTCTTGCCCCCGTCGGTGGATTTGCCGATCAGAAGATCGCCGTATTCGGTGGAGCAGGAGAGCATATAAAGCTCGCCCTTGTGGATGAACATTTTTCCCCAGAAGCAGGGCATGAGCTCGCTTACGTAATGCCACGTTTTGCCCTCGTCGTCGGAACGGAAGATCAGCGTCAGATTCTGCGGATGGTTCGCCGCGAAGAGATCCATGGAGGCAAGCAGAAAGCCGTCGGGATGGCGCACGAGAGAGGGAGAGCAGAGATATCTGCCCGAAAAGGCGTACGCTTCGTCCTCAGGATGCAGGTAGTTTACGACCGTCCCGATCGAAGCGCCGCAACGCGCAAGACGGACACGGCTTTTTTTCTCGCCGGAGCTGACGAAAAATTCGTATTCCGTCTGATCCGAAAGACCCGAAATATCGCTTTCGTTTTTTTCGGTCGTTTCCCAGTGGATAAAATCGCCTTCTCCGCGTTTACGGAAAAAGACGTCGTAGCGAACGTCGCCGAGGGACAGCCATTCGAAATGAATGCGGTCCGTCTGCGGTACGATACGGCAAATATAAATATCGCCCACGTCCGTCAGAAGCGGACGGTACGGGTGGTAACTCCAGGTAGAAGTTCCTTTCATAAATATGTTCACGCCTTTCTTTTTGTTTTTGAAAAGGGCTTTCCCGATTGCTTTTATTTTAACAAAAATCTTTTCAAAAATCAACCTCCGAAGGGAACGTTCGTGAATTTTTTACGGAATGCTCCGATCATTAAAATAAAAACCGCCGTGCGTACGCCCGGCGGTTTTTGTATGAAAAGCAATTATCTGTTGTTGATGAGCTTGGTGAGTTCAACGGGGGGCACGATCACGCCGTCCTTGTAAACTCTCATGTTACCGGAAGCGATTTCGTCGATGAGGATGACTTCGCCGTTGTTGTAACCGAATTCAAACTTGATATCCCAGAGGTCGAGACCGATGGTCTTGAGGTCGTCAGCAACGATCTTGGTGATCTTGAGTGTCTGCGCCTTGAGGCTTTCGAACATTTCAGCGGTCATAACCTTGAGCGCAACGAGACCTTCGCCCGTTACGAGCGGGTCGCCCTTTTCGTCATTCTTGAAGGTGCATTCTACGTAGCCGCCCTCGAGAGGAGTGCCGTCCTTGATGTATTCGCCGTATCTGCGAACGAAGCTGCCCGTTGCAACCAAACGGCAGATAACCTCGAGACCGCCGCCGCCGAGATCCTTACCGAAGCATTCTGCGGGAAGAACTTCCATGGTCGCTGCGTCGATGTCAGCGCTGACGTAGTGGGTCTTGATGCCTGCTTTTTTCAGCATTTCGAAATAATAAATAGAGGTCTGGAGATTTGCCTTACCGATGCCGTCGATCGTAAGACCTACGGTATTTTCACCGGGATCGAAAACGCCGTCCTTGCCGGTGCAATCGTCCTTAAATTTGAGAAGAACGTTTCCGTTTTCAAGCGCATAAACGTCCTTGGTTTTGCCTGCGTATACTTTTTTCATATCCTTTTTGCTCCTTTGCAATAGAATGAATAAATGGATTAGCAAATTTATTATATCACTTTTTTTTTCGTTTTGCAATATCTACAACGCCATAAATAAAGATTTCTTTTGCACGGTTTTTATTTTTTTTTACCAAAAATCCGGAATTTATAAAATGACGAATCTTGTTGCACTGTTGCGGAAACGGGGGGATTTATAGTATAATAAGAGCAGGATCAATTCTCCAAACGGTTGTATAAAACTATCCAACCGTTACATTGAAAACAGATACCCTGAAAGGCTATAATAATATCAGAAAGTGTTCGAGGAGGGCAGAACATGTTAATCGGTGAGAAAATACGCTTGTTACGAAAGAATAAAAGAATCACGCAAACGGAATTGGCGGAAGCGCTGTCCGTTTCTCCGCAATCGGTGAGCAAGTGGGAAACCCATTTATCATTGCCCGATATTTCGGTGCTGCCCGTGATTGCACGGTATTTCGGTATCACGATGGACGAGCTTTTCGGTTATCGGCTGAATGCGCTGAACTATAAAGAAAGATTTATTTGCTTTATGGTCAATCACGGTATGCTGCGCTTTGGAGATTTCACCTTGAAGAGCGGAAGACAATCACCTTATTTGATCCACAGCGGCTATAACCGAACGGGAAGCCAAATATCCAAGCTGGGGGAATTCTATGCCGAATGTATCCGTGACCGGGGCATCGAAGCCAATTGTCTGATCGGAATCAGCGAAAGGGAGATCCCTCTTGTGATCGCGACGAGCATGACGTTATTCAATCGGTACGGCATCGATTCTTCGCACTGTGTCGATTACGATATGGATGATGAAGCGCTTTTGTCCCATGAAATGACACTAATTACGGACGCCTTTACCTCCGGGGCAACGATTTGCTCCGCGCTGGAACGGATACGGGCAAAACTGGGAAAATATCCCTCGCATATCGTCGTATGCGTGGACAGGATGGAGCGGTCGGAGAAATCGTCTTTTTCTGCCAAGCGTGAAATTGAGAACCGATACGGCGTTCAAATTCATCCGATCGTCAATGCCGAGGATATTGTAAAAGCCGCAGAAAGCGGCGTGATCACCGTTGGCGAGCACTTGAAGGATCTCAAAAATTACGTGCAGAGATACAGGGGGAATTGAAGAATGCATACAGTGGACTTACTGATTGAAAAGACGATGAAAACGAAAAATCCGTCCGTGATCGGGCTGGACCCCGATATACGGAAAATTCCGAAATGCTATCTGACGGACGTTCGGGCGAAAGATCCTTTGGAAGCCGTGGCAGAGGTCATTTACCGTTTCAACCGCGACGTGATCGACACGGTTTTTGATCTTATTCCGGCGGTCAAACCGCAGATGGCGTTTTATGAAAAATACGGCTCTTGCGGTGTCGCCGCTTTTGAAAAAACGGTCGCTTACGCCAAATCCAAGGGACTTGTCGTGATAGAAGATGCCAAGCGCAATGATATTGGAAATACCGCGGCGGCTTATGCGGACGGTCATTTGGGAACGGTTGCGTTTCTGAGCGGTAACTATGCAAAGATGTTTGATGCGGATTTTCTGACGGTTACGCCGTTTTTGGGAAGTGAAAGCTTAAGTCCGTTTCTGGATGTGTGCAGAAAGCAAGGAAAGGGGATCTTTATTTTGGTAAAGACCTCGAACACAAGCGCGGGTGAAATTCAGGATGCCGTGACGGCAAGCGGCTGTACGGTCAGCAGGAGTATTGCGCAATACGTATCCGAGCAAGCGGAAACGTACGTTGGCAAGCACGGATATTCCTCCATTGGCGCGGTGGTCGGTGCCACTTATCCGAGAGAAGCGGCTGTTTTGCGAGGTCTGATGCCGAAAAGTTATTTCCTTGTTCCGGGATACGGCGCGCAGGGCGGAAATGCGGATGATATTCTTCCGTGCTTTCATCCCGACGGGCTTGGCGCGGTCGTCAATTCTTCCAGAGGCATTCTCTATACGCATATGAGCGACGATGAAAGAGCGAGATGCAGTCGGCAGGAATATCTGGAGGGGGTCAGAAGGGCAACCTTGCAGATGCGGGAGGATATTTATCGTGTTTTGAAAAAGAATTGTAAAAAAATGATTTATTGATGATCAGGAAAGACGTTCTTATATCCCGAAATACAGCCGAATTTGATACGGGAATAGCAAAAAAGAGAAAAATACTCTTGACACGAAGAAAAAATTGTGATATGATAGATCCATTATTTTTTTGAAAGGATTACGGCAATGGCAGCTTATATGTTTACTCTCAATATGTATGCTGATGTGAAGCGCGTCGAATGGGAAATTTCGCCGGGCTTGTATTGTCGTACCCAAATTTCAGTATAATCTATTGATATGTGGATAGGATTATCGTATTTAGGATGATGACGGTGCAAGTCGAAGGAATTTTCGATTTGCACCGTTTTTGTATTTGAAAGGAGAAAAATGATGGAAAGAATCGAAGTGCTCACAAACTATTACACGACTCACAATGAAGATGCCCGACTGACATCCAAGCATGGTATGGTCGAGTTTCTAACCACAACTCATTATGTTGAGAAGTATCTGAAACCCGGTATGCGCATCCTGGAGATCGGCGCAGGCACCGGACGGTATTCGCACTATTTTGCTCAAAATGGATATGACGTGGATGCCATAGAGCTTATGGAGTGCAATATTGAAGTATTTAAGGCAAACACGAAAGAGGGAGAAAACATCACCGTTCAACAAGGCGATGCGGTAGATCTTCATAATATTTCTTCTGAGCAGTACGACATCACTTTGTTATTGGGACCTATGTATCACCTCTATACCGATGAGGATAAGATTGCAGCTATGAGCGAGGCAATTCGTGTAACCAAGAAAGGCGGCATTGTATTTGCGGCATACTGCAACAGTGATATGACTGTTTATCAGTTTTGCTTTGTGCGTGGTGGTATCAACAACGAACAGTACGGCAATTTGATAGATCCGGATACTTTTACTCTCAGCTCCACGCCCAGAGAAATTTTTTCGCTCTACAGAAAAGAAGATATTGACAAGCTGATGGGCATATTTGATGTCCAAAGGTTACATTATGTTGGTACAGATATGCTTACACATTTTATCGGGAATGCTGTAGATGAAATGACTGCCGATACTTTTTCAAAATATATGAAATATCATCTTTACATTTGCGAACGTGCTGATATGGTAGGCACAACAAATCATATATTAGATATTTTCAGAAAGGAATAGAGTTATGAGTATATCAATTAAAATTACAAGCGCCTCGGAAGCCGAGGAATTATCTCAAATACAGAAAGAAGCTTTTAAGCCTTTGTACGAAAAGTTCCACGATAAAGGAAACCCGTTCCTCAGAGGTCCGGAGGATATCCTACGTAGACTGAATAAGTTCAATCGGTATTTTACCATTTTGTATGATGATAAAGTGGTTGGCGGTGTGTTTTACCGTTTGTACGGTAAGCGCAGCCCTTCCGATGAGATCGGTGCAGGAGAATACTACCTTGCGCGGATCTACATCCATCCGGATTATCAGAACAAAGGGATTGCACGAGATGCGATTCTTTTGTGCGAGAAAGAGTTTCCTGATGCAAGATTTTACTATGTTGATTTTCCCGAGGATATGGAGAAAAACCGCAGATGCTATCAGAGTGCCGGCTACTGTGATACCGGTGAAAGGGCATGTTGGAGTGAGGATGCTCCGGTTCTCGCTATGTTTAAAAAGACCGTAAGTGATGAGTTTGAACCTGCGGGTGTTACTCTGCCGATGATCTACGAGGTGGATAAAAACGAATTACAAGAATGTCTTGACGTTATCCATCAAAGTTTTGGTACTGTAGCTGAACAGTTCGGTCTGACACAGGAAAACTGCCCGAAGCATACGAGCTTCATACCATTGGTGTTCCTTGAGGCTCAGATGAATTGGGGTTGGCATATGTACGCACTATATGCCGGAAAGAAAATGATTGGATATATGTCACTCTCTAAAGAAAGCGATAATACCTTTGAGCTTCACAACCTTGCCGTATTACCGGAATACAGACACAATGGCTTCGGAAAATTGCTTCTCGATCACGCAAAGGATATAGCGAAAGCATTGGGCGGTAATGTAATAAAAATCGGTATGATCGAAGAAAGTACCGTCTTGAAGAATTGGTACATAGCGAACGGATTTGTTCATACCGGAACGAAAAAATACGAGCATTTACCGTTTACAAGCGGTTATCTTGAATGGAAAGGAGATTATTTGTTATGATTTTTCATGATAAAAAAATAATATTGAAGGACGGCAGAACTGCCATTTTGAAAACGCCGTGTACGGAGGATGCGGAACAATTGCTGAATTATATCACAAAGTCCTGCGGCGAAACAGACTTTTTGGCGCGTTATCCCGAAGAATGGGAGGGCGCGACGGTTGAAAGCGAGGAAAAATGGATCAAAAGCCGCCGTGATGCCCGAAATGCGTTGGTTATCACTTGTTATATTGACGGCAAAATTGTGGGAAACTGTGAAATCAATTTCAGGGGAGGAATCAAAACCTCTCACCGTGCCGGCGTTGCAATTGCGATACTGAAAGAGTATTGGGGTCTGGGAATCGGTTCGGCTATGTTTGAAGAATTGATTGTTGCCGCTGAAAGCAAAGGCTCCGTTGAAATCATGGAACTCGAATTTATCGAAGGAAACGACCGTGCAAGGGCTCTTTATGAAAAATACGGATTTCGGATTGTCGGAGAGCGTCCGAATGCGTACAAATTAAAAGATGGGCGCATACAAAAAGAATATTTTATGCAAAAGGAGTTTAAAAGAAATTGAAGCTGATCTTGTCTTCCTGTGATTTTGGGCATCCCGAATCTGCAAAATTTATATATCGGCATTTATGGAAACCAATAGCGAATTGTAGGGTGCTATATTTCCCCAATGAAAAGGTTACACCGGACAAAATGAAAAGCGGGATGTATGAAAGGCGTCTTGCCTCATTTGGCTTTTCTGAACATCATATCTATGTTGCTGATTATTTTGATCCTGAACCGTATTTCAAACTTGATATTGACGTTGTTTATATCAGCGGCGGCAATACCTTCGGTACGATGAAACGTTTGCGAGATAGCGGTTTTGACAGGGCTATTGTGAATTACGTTCATAAAGGCGCTGTTTATATCGGTGGCAGTGCGGGTGCGCATATTGCCACTGCGGATATTTCTCACGTTGCAAAATATGATAAGGACACCTTTGGCATTTCAGATTTTTCGGGATTGGGCTTATATGACGGTATTTTGATATGTCACTACGATGAGGATCGAAAACAGCACGCCGAAGAATTGATGCGGTTAAAAAAGTATTCCGTCACCACTTTGACAAACGAGCAATCTATTCTTTGCGAATGATAAAATACCAAAAAATTTTTACAAATATGGTATAATAGAAAAAATTTTCGTCCGAATGTAGTATTTGCGGTTCATTTTCCGTTATTGAGGGTGAAGGACCTTCACGAAAACAGGAACGAGGGAAGATCAGCAGATTGTGAATCTGTATTTTTCGCGCGGAGTCTGCGACCTCCGAACGCTCGGTGGCGGTGGAAAACTAAAATTTTTTGAAAAATATGATAAAATCATAAAAAGCTTGTAAGATTTTCCCGTTTCGGGAGTCTTATAGATGAAGGAGGTGATAGAGTGACGGATTTCGAGAAGGCTTACAGGACGTATTTCAATGACGTGTATTTGTATATTTTGCGGCTTTCGGGCAACGAGCATATCGCCGAAGAGATCACAAGCGATACTTTTTTCAAAGCGATGAAGTCCATTGACCGCTTCCGCGAGGATTGCGACGTGCGCGTCTGGCTTTGTCAGATCGCCAAAAACGGATATTATTCCTATATCAAAAAAAATAGTAAAACGGAGCAATTGGAGGAACCCGATGCGCGGGAATCTGCCGAGCTTGCGCCGAGCGTGGCGGAGGAATACGAACGGCGTGAGGACATTGAGCGGATCCAAAGGATTCTGCACGATATTGGAGAGCCGTACAAGGAGGTTTTTATGTGGCGCGTATATGCAGAGCTCAGCTTCCGACAGATCGCGCAGATTTTCGGAAAAACCGAGAACTGGGCTTGCGTCACCTATCATCGGGCAAGAAAAATGATCAAAGAAAGATTGGAGGGAGAGTAGCGTGAAAACAGAATGCAGTATCGTCAGAGATCTGTTGCCGCTTTACGTCGAGGATATGGTCAGCGCCGAAACGGCGCAATATATGCGCGAGCATCTGCAAACGTGCACCGAATGCAAGGCAGAGCTTGCGAATCTGAAGGAAGGGACTTTATTGGATACGGTTGAAAAGAATATTACGCAAACGGACACCGAAAAGCCGTTCAAAAGAATGATGCAGCGGATGAACAGACAGTTCCATATGTTTGCCTATTCACTGATCATATTTTTCATTTTCCTCGGGTTCGGTTGGACGGAGGGCGAAAATCTGATGTATAACAGCATTATCATGCCCATCGTCGGTATATTCGGTTATTACGTATTCCGTTGGAAAGCCATTTATAAGGTCCCCGTATTGTTGCTTCTGATCGATCTGTTTATCTTTTTGTTCCAGATCGTGGAGATCGGTTTTGCGGATACGTTGGGATGGACGGGCTTGTACTGTATTTTTATATGGATCGGCAATATCATCGCATTTCTTTTGCATTTTGCCTTTCGGAAGGAGGAGCGGGAATGAAAAAAAGAATATTGAAAATAGCGGCTTTTATTTTGGCTGTGGCTTTGATCTACGGCGTTGCGTGCTTTGCCAACTCGCTGGTCGGCAATCCGATTTCGAAAATGATGGCTCGCCGTACGGCGCAAAAGCATCTGGAAGCCCAATATGCCGATACCGACTACGTCATTGATAGCGTTTCCTATAGCTTCAAGGTGGGCGGATATTTCGTGCATATCGTTTCTCCGAGCAGTATGGACGGCAATTTTACTCTGTGGGTTTCTATGCTCGGAAAGCTGACGAACGACGATTACGCATCCAGAGTGGAGGGACACAGAAACGTGGCTTCCCGATTGTTTTTCGAATACCGTGATATGGTTGACGGCGTTCTCAACAGCTATGCCTATCCGTACACGGTAGACATGGGCTTTGGTGACTTGGAATTTCAGCGCGAATTGGGTGAGGAACCGATCGAAGGTGCTTTAGAGCTCAGCGACCTCGTCAACGATCAATTTTACAACGTGGGTGAGCTTGGAGCAAAAAACGGCAAGCTTGTGCTGTATATTGACAGCGATACCGTTACCTATGAAAAAGCGGCGGAAATTCTGCTCAAAACAAAGGAGATGATGGACGGCGCGGGAATATCCTTCTACTCCGTGCACCTGGTTTTGCGTTATCCGCCCTACGATGCGCAAGAATCTTATAAACGCCCCGAAGGGGAAATTAACCTCAAGGATTTTCTGTATACCGATATTGAAGAGGACGGACTCATCGAGCGTATTGTGAAATGCGCCGAAGAGACGCAGGCAGATTATAACAGACAGGACAATGAAAAATAAAGCAAAGCCCTCGCTCCGACCGAGCGAGGGCTTTGCGCGTTATGCGACACGAAAAACGGATCAGGTGTTTGCTTTTCGTATCATTTCGTTGACGGTATGGCATAATTGGTCGATGGCGACGTCATGCTTGACGGGCAAACGAAGGAGCTCCTTGTTATCTTTTGTGATAACAAGAAAGGAAACCTTGATTTTCGACCCATCCTT
Organism: Clostridia bacterium; assembly: GCA_017412045.1. Taxonomy (GTDB): domain Bacteria; phylum Bacillota; class Clostridia; order Oscillospirales; family CAG-272; genus QALR01. Next base: position 4,328 of record JAFQOX010000060.1, on the reverse strand, counting down.
GCATACGAATTGCTCATCGGTGACGGCTACACGGTCCATATCGGAAAAAGAATAGGAATCCATGCGTTCGTTTTCCGATTCCTCGATCAGAGAAAATGATTTTCCGGCAACGACGAGGCCGTATTTCGTGCAGAAAATCTTTGCCACGCTGTATTTGGACGTACGGCATATACGGTCCGTTCTGCCTCGGCGCATAAGGAGATCATCCTCATACATATATCCGCCGACGGTCAGGGGTTTCGTATTTTTAGCAAGCTGATTTTCCAGGGATAATCGTTCGGAAATTTGTTTGGAATAATCTTCCGAAGCTAAGCAAACGGCTTCGTCGATTTCCGATTCTTTGGAGCAGCGCGCGTACGGCAGAAAAGCAATCGAAGCTCCGATTGCCGCTACGGTCATCCCAATCGGCATTTGATAAGGAATCACAAAGAAGAAAAATAACGCGCCTACCACAAGAATACAGCCGAGGATGGCGATCGGCAGGCCGATATAATACCATTGATCCTTGCTGTGAAAGTAATTGAAATGTTTCTTGTAATTCATCGAGTTCCTCCCGTTAAAAAATAAGATTTTGTTTTTGCATTGAATCCGGACTTCACTGATATGAGTCGGAAAAGCGGGAAAAGGTTTGGTGAATTTCATAATTTTGTGAAATAAAATTCCAAAACGGCGCTTGCGCTACGGATTCCGCGTCGGGAGAACGCTGTTTTTCGGTAGACGAACAGAAAAATTTATGATATAATTTGATAAACGAATGCACCCAAATTCAAAATTTCCACACTATATGGGTGAAAGGAAGTGAGAAGATGCAAAGCGGAACCGAAATACGAGAGCGACTGATCAAGGAATTTGCCGAAAGCTATATGGAAAAGCTGTTTTACTTCTGCTTGAAGAAGACCAGCAGCCACATTGAAGCGGAAGATCTGACACAGGACATCGCGCTTCAGATCATTACCGCTTTGAATAAAGGTATGATCCCGACGAGCTTTTCGGCGTGGATATGGCAGATTGCGCGCAACCGTTATTCCGCATGGGCAAAGGAACAGCACAGTCAAAACGAATCGCAAAGCGCTTTTGACAGCAACGATTATGAGATCGAGGACGATAGCGAAAATATCCTTGATCAAATGATACGTACAGAGCAGATGTCTCTGCTCCGACGCGAGCTGGCGTTCATTAAGAGCGATTACCGCAATATCGTCGTTGCCTATTACGTCGAAAATAAAAACGTTCGTGAAATCGCAGAATCACTCTCGCTTTCCGTCAATACGGTGAAGTCCCGACTTCTCCGCGCAAGAGAAATTTTGAAAGAAGGTATGGATATGGCAAGAGAATTTGGAAAACTCAGTTATAAGCCCGAAAATATTGCATTCGCTTCAAGCGGATCACAGCCGAGCGGGCTTCCTTGGAAAGCAGTGCAACGAAAAATTCCCAAGAATATTTTGCTGCACGCAAGCAATAATCCTTCAACACTTGAAGAATTATCTGTGGAGCTTGGTATCGCGCTCCCTTACATGGAGGAAGAGGTAAAAATCCTTCACCATGCAACGCTTCTAGAAAAGCAAGGGGATCAATATATCACCAATTTCTTTATATTGGATAAAGATTGCCGTATAGAAGTCTATCATGCGCTCCGAAAGACTGCAAAAGAAAGAAGCCGTCTGATCCGAGAGTTTATGGATGACAGAATGACCGATATTCGTGCGATGGGAATTGCAGGCGACCACATGGATGATAATACCATTCGCTGGTGGTTGGTTCCCGCTCTCATGGATTATTTAATTGAAACCTCGGTAAAGGCAAAAAATGTTTACGAACCTCCCAAACGCGCCAACGGAGAATCTTGGGGATTTGTTGGTTATGAGATAACCGATCTGCCCGAAGAGACCGTAATGGGGCACAATGGGTGTGGAGATAAGAATGAGTTTTGGTCGTATAAATACGGAGATTATTCGTTATGGGATCAGTGTGGTGAAGCATATTATGAGGAAGTCGAGCTTATGTGTAATTGCATAAGAGAAAACAGAAAATTATCTTCATTTACCGATATTGAAAAAAGAGTATGGAATGGTATTCATGGCAGATATGCACATATTTCTGACGATGGATCTATGATTCCCGATATTCTCGTTATCAGAACGGAAGCGCTTGAACAGATTCATCAACTCTTCCAAGAGCATAAAAACTATGCGATGCTGATTCAGAATGTTACAGATTTGTATGAAAAGGTTGAAGAGATATTCAAAAAATATAGCCATCAAGTATTGCATAACAACATTGGGTATAACATCAGAATGGAATTGTATGCTATGCGCATGATGGCAATTCACGATCTGGTTGAGGAAAACGTTTTGAAATTACCGCAAGATACGAGCAAATCCTCGCTGGGTATGTACATCTTTTTGAAATGAAATCACTACCGCCGAGAGCAACCGACCGTTACGGGCGAGCGCTCTCGGCGCTTTCATTATGGACAAATTCAAAAATTTATGATATGAAATTGTCAAGAAATACCTTGATGTTTAATATTGCTTCCTTAATAATTTATTGAATTGTTGCCGGTTTTGGCTTTCCAAAACTCTCCTGTTGGGATACTTCTACTTGATAACGCGGGGGTTGTATCATTTTTGCATATGTGTTATACTATATTTGGAAGCAAGGCCTGGCTTACTAAGTATTATGAGGTGTGAATATGAATCAAATCGGACAAAGAATCAAGCAGTTCAGAAAGCAGCAGGGCTTGACACAGGAGAAGCTGGCGGATTATCTTGGTGTGACCGACAAGGCAGTATCCAAGTGGGAGTGCGGGCTGACTGCGCCCGATCTTGCGCTGATCATGCCGCTTGCGAGAGTTCTGGGCGTGAGCGCGGATGAGTTACTTGGCGGCAAGAAGGAAGAAACCGATGCCAAGCGGCTGGAGTACGACGAGAGATACATCAATTATTTGAAGTACGACATCAGGGAGAATTATCAGATCGCCCTGCAGGCTGTCAGGGATTATCCCAACGACTACAAATACCTTGCGTTTTTGGCACAAACCGAAATGTTTATGGCATATTGCTCGGAATTTAAAGAGGATCCTACGTCCGAGTATTCGGTTGAAATGCTTAAGCGAGCAATCAAGCACAATGACATGGTAATTGAGGATTGTGATGATGCAAGCGTCAGGAGTAATGCGATCTGGAATGCCATGGTATGTTGCAAGAATATGGGAGACTATGACCGCGCAAAGGGCTATGCAGAAATGTTTCCAACGCAAAATCAATTCACCAAGGATAAAGCAATGGAGCTGTGCTTGCAAGGGGAAGAGTTGATCCGGCACAAAAAATGGTCTGTTTACAAAAAGCTACAGGCCTTGTGCATCGCATTTTCAAGAATTTATCATTTTGCCGAGAAAAAAGATCCTTACGTGATCGCAGCGCTTGATGCGGAAGAGGAGATACTCAAGGTGGTATTCCCGGACGGGAATTATCATTATTTTCACAAGAACCTGGTCTGTGCATATCAGATGCGTGCTGAATTTGAGATTATAGAAGGCAACTTGAATCAGGCGATGGCGTATTTGCATATTATGATGGAGCATGCAAGAAAGGTTCCGCAGGGCGAGAAGCATACCCTGAATGGCGTATTTGAGGGAATTGAGGTGAATTATCCCGTGGATTACCGCATGATGTACGTCATCAACGGCTTGGACGATATTGAAAAACCGATTCCCGAGCAGCTCAAAAACAGACTGAGACAAGAACGGTATGCGCCACTGTTTGAGCGAGAGGATTTTCAAGCGCTGATACGATCCTAACCGGAGGATATATCAGGCGGCTTTTATTTGAATATATTATGACTTAGAAAAAGAATTGCCGAGAGTAACCGTAATTGGTCGCTCTCGGCGGTGTTCTATTAGTATTAATTCGAATAATTATAGTAAAAAACAAATCCGAACCAATTTCGATTGACGAAATAGTTCGGATTTGTTACGTCCTATCTCCCGCAAAAATACTAACATACAACATCGCACAAATCAAAAATTTGTCTGTAAAATTTTGAATGAGGATTTATGAAACGAAAACCCGAGGGATATCGTGCAGAAAACATCTGCTTGGATTTTTTAAGTTCCAGTAAAATTTTTTCAAAAGTAAGTTTATGCTCACGAAGATATCCGGAAAGATGATTTCTCATGTAAGAATGTACAATCAAAGCAATGAAAGCGCAAAACAGTTTTCCTTCAACTATACGATCTTAACGTGTATTGAATATATGTCGTTCCGTTACGAGGTACTTTTACGCAATGCTCCGGAATTTTTACCTTAATTTTTTCATTGAGAGCCATC
>JAFQOX010000059.1 GCA_017412045.1 Clostridia bacterium | reverse complement strand
GGGAGAGTGCGTAAACATCAAGTTTGATCAAAATTTTAAGTGACGCGGGCTCCTTCCGCCTCGTAAACTCGGCACCTTCCTCCCGGAGGAAGGCTTTTTAGCATCTCATCTTTTAGCGAAATTGACGAAACTGAATTTTTTAACTGACTTTATCGACAAGCTGAAGCCGACAGATCTTCCTGAGGTCTGCCGGCTTTTTTTCGCGGAGAAAATGCTGTTGCCGTGAGAATAATTGCAAAATTCCTTTACAAACCTGTGTTTTTGTGATACAATGATAGAGTACACCGCATCGATGCATCCATTTAAGGAATTTTTAACGAAAAGGAGCCTACGCATATGAAAATCATGATTCAAAGCCACTACCTGGTCTTTCCCGTATACACGCACGCCACCGAGAAGCAGCTGACCTTCTCGCAGAAGGGAAAGACTGTCTTTCAGGTAAATCTCAAATTGGATAACGCAAGCCCTGACTTTTTCGCTTATATCGACGTTTCGCTCTTCAAAAATGAGATCCTGGAGCTTTCCGTTTCGCCCGAAATGCCGATCCGTTATACGGAATCCGATCACATGGCGATCGACAATCTCTATCACGAGGCGATCCGTCCGCAGGCGCATTTCACGCCAAAGAGCGGCTGGATGGGCGTGCCCGACGCGCTGATCCGTTCGGAGGGTAACTACGTTCTGCTGTATCCGCACAATCCTGCGGAAACGGAGCCCGGCAACGGACACTGGGGCTACGCGGTCAGCAAGGATCTGGTGCATTGGACGGAGGAATTCGCGCCCGTATTCCCGCAGGAGGGAAGCATCGTTCTGCGCGGATACGAGAGAGTCGTTTTCGATACTCTGCGTAAGCTCCGCTTCCTCGGAGAATGGGAGCATACGGAGAAATTTACGCTCAGCGCGCAGACGGGAGAGCGCAAGATCGTCCGTTTCCTTGACAACGGAAAATATCTGGTCGGCGATATGAAAAACGGCGTATTCGCGCCGACGCAGAAGGAAAAAACGCTTCGCTACGGCGGTACCGTCAACGCGGGCGTGATGTTCGACGATCTCTCGACCGACAGAGTCATCCGCATGGACTGGGACGGCTGTAAGACCGCCCGCTTCTGCGGTCAGATGAGCATTCCCATGGAAATTTCTCTCGAGAAGCGCAAGGACGAATACGTGCTGGTCGCATCGCCCGTCAAGGAGCTTCAGTCGCTCTATAAAAATACGAACCGCTACGAGGACCTCGTGATTCCCGCGGGCGGCGCGATGGATATCCCGCTTGCCGATTCCGCAAATATGATCTATCTGCGCGGCGAATCGAAAAAGACGGGCACCATGACGCTCCATATCTTCGGCAGAGAGATCCTTGCTGACTTTGAGAATAACCGCATTTCCGCGGGCGGCGCGGAATGTCCCCTTTCGATCACGGGTGACTGCGTCGATCTGACCGTTCTCGTCGACCGCATGGGCATGGAGATCTACGCGGATGGCGGCAGGATCTATATGTCCGCTCTGACGGAGGAAATGTTCATGGACAGAAACCTGCTCTCTTTCAGTTTGCACTGTGACGAGGAATACCTCGCCGACCTGATAGAGATCCACGCGCTGGAGTCGATCTGGTAAGCTTCGGAAGGGGCTTTGTCGAAAAATTTCCTTTTTTTAGAAAAAATTTCAAAAAAAGGTTGCATTTTTTCAAACGTATGATATAATATATAAAGTGTGATGTCAAAAAGCGGTCAAAAATGAAAGCTTCTGCTTTCGCATCACAAATATATTATTTAAGGAGAATAAAAATGGAACTCATCAAGAAGATTTTCCCCCTTTCCTTTACTGAAAAGAAAACCATCGGCGCTTTGATCATCAATATCCTGATCCAGATCGTTATTTGCGCTGTAGCAGGCATCGTTATCGGTATTTGCGCAATGATCCCCGTTGTCGGCATCATCATCGGTTTGCTTGGCGGTCTCATCGGTCTTTACGAGCTCGTTGGCATCGTACTGTCCATCCTCGATTACGCAAAGGTTCTGAAATAAGCTACATACAACGAAAAGCCACGGCAAAAGCCGTGGTTTTTCATAACGCAACAACAGAAAAAGGAGATTGATCAAATGGCTTTTTGTTCGAAATGCGGTCATCAGCTGGAGGAAAACGTAAAATTCTGTCCGGAGTGCGGTGAACCGACGGAAAAGAAGGAATCCGCGGATCCTGAGGCAACCGTAGAGGTAGATCCCAAAAAGGATGCCGAGGATAACAAGCTGATGGGCATTCTCGCCTATCTTTCCATTCTCGTGCTGGTTCCGATCCTGGCAGCGCCCAATTCCAAATTCGCGCGTTTTCACGCAAATCAGGGCTTGCTGCTTCTGATCGGTGAAGCGGCGTGGTCCGTGATCCACGGCGTTCTCAGCACGATCTTCGCGCTGATCGGGCTCCCCGTTCTTGCGACGGTGCTCTCTCTCTTCGACCTCGTATTCCTCGTATTCATGATCATCGGCATCGTGAACGTATGCAACGGAGAAGAAAAAGAGCTTCCCGTGTTCGGTCAGTACAGAATCCTGAAATAACACGGTATTCAATCAAAAATCGGCGGAATCGCCTGCACACCGTCCTCTCCGACGGGCGCAGACCGAATCTGCCGATTTTTTCTTTTGAAAAAGGATCAGAAGCACGGAATTTTCTGCTTGCGGATCAGTCCGATCATTGCCCACAGCTCACACCATGCGAACAGAAGGAGCGCCATCGCCAGACCTTCGCGCGTGATATAGAAGATGAAAAAGGAGAGTGCGAGCAAAAACGAGTGCGCCAGCGTGAAGGGAACGCTGATTTTACCGCCCGGCAGATATTTTTTCGCGTAGAAAAAGGATACCGTCGGCAGATAAGCGACCGTCCACACAGTGAAAAGGAAATCGGCGATCGCGCCCGATAAAAAGGCGACGCAGCATTGCCAGATCAGCGAGAGCGCAACCGTAGCGAGCGGGAATCGGATTTTCAAGCGTACCACTCCTTCCTTCATGATTATAGTATACCATTTTTTTCGGAATCATACAAGAGGGCGCGGAAAGATTACGGCGACGGCGTTTACTTTTTTTGCGTTCAGGACGGTAAACGATTGTTTACGGTTCTTTAAACGAATGATTCTGAAAGGCTCGCCCTTTGGGAGAGCTCCGTCGTAAGGCGGTGAGAGGGCGTAAACTTGCTCAAAAAGCCCTCTCCGTCTTGCCTGACGGCAATCCACCGTCTCGCTGCGGCTCGGTCACATCGCGGTTCTGAAAGCCATTTAGGCTTTCATTCATTACCGCGCTGCCGCTTCGCT
>JAFQOX010000058.1 GCA_017412045.1 Clostridia bacterium | reverse complement strand
TTCTTTTTCGTCCTTTTTCTTTCAAATAAAGAAAAAGGACATCGTTCTCCCTTATCAAAGGGAAATCTTTTATAAAAAGCCCTGTCTGTTGACATAGAAAAAATAATTTTTTTGCTTTAAGATTTTCCGAATATGAAAAATCTTATCTTTTTCACGTTCGAATCATAGTGAAAAAAGTAAATGCTGTTGCCCGTCAACGGGTCAAAATATCTTTACAAATACGAAAATATATGATAAAATATAGAAAATATATTGTAAAGGAGCATTTTATGAAAAAAAGAAATCATCTTGCGTTGATCGTTTCTTACGTTCTGATCATCCTGCTGATCGCGGCGTGCATCGGTCTGCTGATCTGGCAGGCTGCATCCAACGGCTGGGTATTCGAAACGGAAAACGTCACGAAATTCGCGCTTGTGATCATCGGTCTGATCCTTTCCTTGATCAAGCTGATCACACGAACGGGCGGAAGCGCTTCGCTGAAGCAATACGAATCGGCGTACCGCGAGCATATCGGAGCCGCCTTTTCCGCGCCCGAACGAAAAAAAGAAAAGAAATCCTTGTTGCGCGCGATCGCGGCGTATAACGGCAATCGCTATACCTCCGCCGTTTCTCAATTTTTGAAGCTGTACGAACGGTGCGCTTCGGGTGAAGAACGTGCGGTCGTTCTCTTTTTTCTCGCTCTGACCTACTCGGATGCGGGCATGACCGACGCCGCCGTCGAAGCGTATGAAAAAACGGTCGGCATCAACCCGCGCAATTCCACGGCTTGGTCCAATCTGGGACTGCTTTACAGACAGAAGGGCGATGCGGACAAATCAATTGAATGCATCGGAACCGCGCTGGATTACGACCGCGCAAACGCCTATGCGTGGAACAATCTCGCGCAGGCGCATCTTGCCGCGGGCAATTGGGATCAGGTGATTGCGTCCGCCCTGCGCGCGCTGGAGCTGAAAAACAACTTTTATCAGGCGGAGACCGCGCTGACCGTCGCTTACTTTGCGCTGGATGAACATGAAAAAAGCAAGCAGTATTTCGATCTCGCGGTGCTTCACGGCGCCAACGCAGACCGTCTGGCATCCGTCCTGCACGGAATGTCACACGGTGCGGTTGCCTTCGGCGATACGAGCGGCGTGCGGGAAGAGGTCGTGCAAGCCGTAGGACATTTACAGCGTGACACGGCGATCCCCATGGTCGAGGTGCGTTTGCCTGCGCCCCAGGACGGCAACCGTTCGCGTATCGGAGGCGCGCCCGTGGATCGGGAAGCGCCCCTTGACAGCGAGGGCAAGCCCATGAAGCTCCTGGCGGCGATCTGGTGCTCGGAGGTCCACGGCGTTCCCGATTTCCCCGAAAAGGGCGTTCTGCGCTTTTACGTTGCCGATAACGACGTGTACGGCGCGGATTTTGACGAGCCTGCCGTACAAAAGGATTTCCGCGTTCTCTTTGACGAAAACGAGGATGCCTTTGATTCTTCGTTGCGTGAAGATCCCTCCGTCAGCCCCGAATTTCCGATCCTCGGCGCTTTTCCCGTGCGTTTGACTCCCGCGATGAGCGCGATCCGCGCGTCGGATTACCGATTTGACGATGCCGCTCGTGCCGCGCTGATCAAGGCGGGCGTGGCGGACGGCAAGCTTGATGCGCGTGAGCAGGATTATATCTGCGATCAGACCGTATACGCGGGACACCGCATCGGCGGCTATCCCTGCTTTGAGCAGGAGGACCCGCGCGGCTATCGTAAAGAGCTCCGAAAATACGATACGCTTCTTTTGCAGATCGTCAGCCATACCGTGCCCAATGAAAACGGCAAAGAAAGGGAGCTCATCATGTTCGGCGACGCGGGCGGCTGTCAGTTCTTCATTCCCCGCGACCGTCTGACCGCGCGTGACTTTTCGGACGTGATGTATTGGTGGGATTGCGGTTAAGCCGAAATTTTTCCGTATCCGAAAGCGTTCGTTCCAATGAAAAGAAAGGATTCCACGATGAAATACATACCCTTTGATTACGCGCACGCGGAATCGGTCGCCGAGCGTACCCGCGCGTTTTATGAAAGCAAGGACGCAAAAACGCAGATCCATATCAAATCCTGCGCTTCGCTGAAGCTTCCCCGCATCCCCGCGCTGAATACGTTTTCATTTCCGCGGGATATGGAGCGTTATCTGGATATGCGCGCCGAGAGAGATTATCTCTTCTCCCGTTTTCACGCCTCCGTGGATGACGATTTTATCCCTTCTACCGCTCCGTGGTACGGGATCGCGGAGCATACCGCCTTTCTGGGCGGTCAGGTGGATTTCACCGAAACGACGACCTTTCAGCATCCGATCTGCGAGAAGCTTGCGGATTTCCGCAGGCTGACGCTGGATCGCAGCAATCTCTGGATCCGCCTCGTCGCAGACGGGATCCGCTATCTGCGCGAACGATGGGGGGAATATATTCCCGTTCGTATGCGCGGCGCGGACGGCCCAGCCGATATTGCCAACGCCATCCGCGGCTCGGCGCTGTTCTACGATATTTACGACGAGCCCGAAATGCTCGCGGAGCTGATGGAATTCTGTAGCCGCGCGGTCCGCTTCACGCTGGATCTTCAGCGCGAGGAGGCAACGCGGATTGCGGGCGGATGCATCAACGGCTTTGGCATCTGGATGCCCGGCAGATGTATGGGACAGCTCTCGGAGGACGTTTCCGTCATGCTATCGCCAGAGGTTTACGAGGCGCATTTTCTGCCCGCGCTGCAGCATTGCATCGCGGACTGCGACGGCGCCATGCTCCACGTGCATTCGCTCGGACACAGAATGATCCCCTTTTTCGCCTCGCTCGACCGCATCCGCATGATCGAAATCTCAAGCGATCCCAATTCCGAACGCGCCGTCGATATTTTCCGCCGTTACCGTGATGCTTTGCGGGATAAAACGGTCATCGTCGCGCCCACCTACGAGGAGCTGATACGGATGGACGATCTGCTTTCCGAAAATAAAACGCTGATCTGGTACTACGCCGAGGACGAGGCGGATGCAAAGCGCGCGCTGAACGCCGTCGAAAAATACCGATAAGACGGTTCTTCCCGCTTTCGTTGTGTTTTTTTTCAAAAATTCTTCTTTGGTGATTGGCTTTTTCATTCAATATACAGAAAAAATATAAAATCATGGAAATGAATTGATTTTTTCGACGGGATATGATAAAATACAGGAAAATTCACGAAAGGAGTATTTCTCATGAACAAAAAATCCAATTCTGAACTCATTTCTTCCCTGCTTTATATACTGATCGGCGCTCTGCTGGTGATCTTCCGCGACCGCGCGCTCGGTTGGGCAATGACCGTTGCCGGCGTTCTCTTTCTCGTTTTCGGCGTCCTCGAGCTTCTCCGCAATCATTGGAGCGGCGGCGCCGTCAACCTGATCATCGGTATCGCCATCATCGTATTCGGCTGGGCTTTGACGGGCATCGTGATCCTCGTCCTCGGTATTCTGATCGCGCTCAAGGGTGTCGTCGCTCTGATCGATTCTCTCCGCGCCTACAGAAAAAGCGCCGTTGACATCGTTTTCTCGATCCTGACGGTCGTGATCGGTCTTTTGCTCGCATTCGGCAATCTGCTCGGCACCATGATCATCGTCGCCGGTGTTATGCTCATGATCGACGGCTTGTTCGGTCTGGTCGGCTCGCTCGTCAAAAAATAAGCAAAGATCCCACAGAAGCTATCCTGACCGCAAAATGATAAGGGCAAAAGGAATCGTTTCCTTTTGCCCTCCAGCTTGTCGATAAAGCCAGTTAAAAAATTCAGTTTCGTCAATTTCGCCAAAAGATGAGATGCTAAAAAGCCTTCCTCCGCACATTATGCAACACGAAAAGCATTTCGTGTTGCATAACGTTAAGGAAGGTGCCGAGTTTACGAGGCGGAAGGAGCCCGCGTCACTTAAAATTTTGATCAAACTTGATGTTTACGCACTCTCCCTCAGTCTTTTGCTTCGCAAAATCCAGCTCCCTCCCAGAGGGAGCCTTTCCAGCTTTGTGC
>JAFQOX010000057.1 GCA_017412045.1 Clostridia bacterium | reverse complement strand
TGATCAAAATTTTAAGTGACGCGGGCTCCTTCCGCCTCGTAAACTCGGCACCTTCCTCCCGGAGGAAGGCTTTTTAGCATCTCATCTTTTAGCGAAATTGACGAAACTGAATTTTTTAACTGACTTTATCGACAAGCTGAGAAAAAAGCACGGCAAAGCCGTGCTTTTTTCTTGAATTTTATATTGAAAAAGCGCATTCGATATGTTACAATAACAGAGCAAAAAGTCAGTTTTCTGTATTTATTCTCTTACCGTAAAATTCCTTTGCCAGAAGCGCGTATTCGTCGACGGTTTCGTAACGTCCCTTGATCAGCATACCCTCCACGTAGGTCGCCTCGTGGCGCATACCGCATTTTTCGGCAACCCGCTTGCTTGCCGCATTGCCCGTCATGATCTTCGCGGACAAACGGTGCAGACGGAGCTCGGCGAAGCCGAACGTCATCAGGCGCATGACGGCTTCCCTTGCAAGCCCCCTTCCCCAGAATTCGGGGTGCAGAACGTAGCCGATTTCGGCGGAATTGTTCGGCAGATCGAAGCTGGTGAAGCCGCAGGTGCCGATCATTCTCCCGCTCTCCTTGTCAACGAGGGCGAAATCGTAGAAATTTTCGTTCCGATAGGCGTTTTGCACGCAGGAGAGATATTTTTTCGTATACCGCTGGTTCGGGTGCGGCGACCAGAGCAGGTATCTGCTGGTTTCCGGTCTGTAGGAATAATCGTACATATCCGCGCAATCGGTGGGCAATATTTTCCGCATGGTCAGTCGGTTCGTTTCCAACGTCGGAATTTTTGTGAAAATGGAAAGCATATCTTCAGTCAAAGCAGTTTCCGCCTTTCTATTTTTTGAATGATGAAAAATGATCAAATGATGGTATAGTAGGTTGATGGAATGCAAAAGATAGAAATATCTGTTTTTTTATTGTAACGCCAAACGCCGATGATTTCAAGACCGATCTGCGATATTTACAGAGGATTTAAGAGAATTTCATGTTTTATTAACAAATATCCTGTATACTAAAGAAAACACGACAGAAGCAGACAAAATAAACGCTACGAAAGGAAATTGATTTATGAGCCATTTTGAAAAAGATCCCAATGACCTGTACGACGGCGATGAATACCGCCGATCCGACGGGGAATCCCCATCGGAGCCGGAGGAGCAATCGCCTGCGGACGAAGAAGAAACGCCTTATGAAGAAAAGCCTTATTCGGACAGAAACGAGGGCTACGGCTATTCTGATCCCCGCGAATATTCCCAGCCTCAATACGGAAAGCCGAAAAAACAGAAAAACGGCACGTCCCCTTTATTGATTGCTTTTTGTCTGGTTTTGTTTATTTTTATCGGCATCAGCGTAGGCGCGATTTTTGACCTTGGCAGAGACACCAACGATCCTGCACAGACCACGGGCAGTACGTCTGACGGTACTTCCGGCACGGGCGCAAGCAGTTCCAACACGTCGGGAAGCACGTGGAAGCCCACGGAAACGGCGCCCGGAACCTCCGTTGTCGCGCCGAACACGGATCAATACGTTTCTATTTTCCGTGAGGTTGCAAACAAATGCCTGAAAACGGTCGTGGAAATCTACGTACAGACACCGACCGGAAGCGGCGCGGGATCGGGCGTGATCTACGATCCCAACGGTTACATCGTAACCAACTATCACGTCGCGGACGAAACCTGCACGTCGATTACCGTTATATTATATGACGGAACGGAATATCAGGCGCAATATATTTACGGCGACGAGCTTGCCGACCTCGCCGTGATCAAAATTGACAAGACAAACTGCGATTACGCGGTGTTCGGCGATTCGGATCATCTCACCTACGGCGATATGGTTCTCGCGATCGGCAATCCGCAGGGACTCGGTCTCTCCGTGACGGACGGTATCATCAGCCGTCCCGGTGAAGCGGTGACGATCGGAAACGCGACCATGACGCTTTTGCGTACCAGCGCGGCGGTCAACAGCGGTAACTCGGGCGGCGGTCTCTTCAATCTGAAGGGCGAGCTGATCGGTATCGTCAATGCGAAGCTTGCCGCCAATACCGTGGACAATATCGGCTACGCGATTCCGTCCACGACGGTCGTAAAATGTATTAACGATCTCAAGGATCACGGCTATATCACGGGAAGAGCGCGTCTCGGCGTGACCGTGAATACCAAGCAATACCAGATTTCCTGGGTACAAACGCTGACGATCATTCAGGTCGCAGAGATCTCCGAAAACGGAAGCGCGGCAAATTCCGACCTGCGCGTGGGAGATATTCTGATCCGTTATGAGGATCAGGACATTACCTCCTTTGAGATCCTCTCCCAGCAGCTGACGAAATATTCCGTCGGGGATACCGTCAAGCTGACGGTGCTCCGTCCAACGATCGAATTGACGGGAAACAATTTACAGCAGTATATCAATACCGCCAAAGAGATGGAAATCGAAATTACCTTCGTGGAATTCAATCCGAATGCACAATAAAAACCAAAAGAGCAAGCCTTGAGGGCTTGCTCTTTTTTCGATCAAAAATCTTAAAGCAAAAAGATTATTTTTGCTCTGTAAACGGACGGGACTTTTTATAGAATATTTCCCTTTTACAAAGGGGAACGGTCAACTTTTTTCTTTCCCAAAAAGAAAAAAGTTGCAAAAAAGAAGTTGGCAAGCTTGCAGCTTGACCGCTGTCAAGAGTGGGAATTGCAAACCGCAAAGCCCACTCGCTC
>JAFQOX010000056.1 GCA_017412045.1 Clostridia bacterium | reverse complement strand
TGATCAAAATTTTAAGTGACGCGGGCTCCTTCCGCCTCGTAAACTCGGCACCTTCCTCCCGGAGGAAGGCTTTTTAGCATCTCATCTTTTAGCGAAATTGACGAAACTGAATTTTTTAACTGACTTTATCGACAAGCTGAGGCGACGCGTCTGAAAAGACGCGCCGCCTTTTGTCTTGGTGCGCTCGCGATGCGCGATTGATTGGCGGTAGAACCCGCCGTATAGCGTCGATTTTCAGCAAAAAAACGACAAATTCAACAGAAAGATATTGCATTTCCGAAAAAACGTGCTATAATGAATGTATAAAATAAACAGAGTAAACGACAGCGAGTTGAAGTGCCGGAAATACGGGGAGTTGACTTCCGGACGAAAACAAATAACGTTGCTGTGCTGCCGTTGCATCCCGCTGTTACATATTTGTTCCGATCCTCTGATGGAGGAGTAGGGCTTTGTGTAGATTGCGCGTCTGTTTTTACGGAGGTGCTTTTTTATGTCCAAAATTCGTTCAAACCGCAAAAAAGGGTCCGAAACGCTTCTCAAAGCGACGACCTCGGCAATGATGGTTGCTCTCGCCATTATTTTCTGCCGTTATCTCGGATTTCCCTCGTCGGGAATGTGGCGCGTGGAGATCAGCTTTTTGCCGATCCTCGTCGTCGCGATCCTCTATGGCCCCGTTTGGTCCGCCCTCTCTTATGGGATGGCTGATCTGATCGGCGCGCTGATCTGGACGGGCGTGAATCCCTTTATTCTTCTTTGTAAGATCGTTTTCGGTCTTCTGATGGGGCTTGCCTTTCACGGAAGGGAAAGGATCGGTCTGCCGAGAAACGTGCTCTTCTTCGTTTTTATCGGCTTTGCCGTCGATATCGTGATGATGACGCCGATCTTCGTTTTTATGTTCGGTCATACTTGGGAATCGGCGCTGATTTTCCGACTTGCCGCGTTTTCCGTAAATACGCTCATGCGTATTATTCTGACGGCTTTGACGGATCAATTTTTGCTTCCTGCAATCTATAAATACGTGAGGAAAAACAGAGTATGAATAATAGTCAATTTGCAAATTATGCCAACGGCTTTCAGGCGGTTCCGCGCCTCGGTCTTGAAAGAATCACCTATCTCATGAATCTGCTCGGCAATCCGCAGGACTCCCTGCGCTGTATCCACGTAGCGGGAACGAACGGAAAGGGCTCCGTCTGCGCATTTACGGAATCCATGCTGCTCGCGGCGGGATACAAGGTCGGCAAATACATTTCTCCGAATCTCGTTCGCGTGAACGAGAGAATCACGGTCTGCCGCGAGGAGATCTCCGATGGCGATCTGAACGCGCTTCTGGCGCGCATCGAGAAGATCGTTCCCGACGCGGAGAAGGCGCTGGGCGATAAAATTTCTCAATTTGAAATCTGGACGGCGGCGGCATTCTGCTATTTCGCCGAAAAGAATCTCGATTACGTGGTGCTGGAGACGGGGCTCGGCGGCGAATTTGATGCGACCAACGTCATCTCCCGCAACGTGATGTCCGTCTTTACGCAGATCGACATCGACCACGTGGAATATCTCGGCGACACGATCGAAAAGATCGCGACCACGAAAAGCAAAACCATCAAAGCCGACTGCGAAAGCGGCGTGACGATCGTTTCCGCGCAGGATGAAACGGCGATCCGCGTGATCGGCGAGGAGGCGGAAAGACAGGGCACGAGGCTCATCATTCCCGAACAAGCCGTTTGCGAAGGAACGGAGGAGATCTACGAGATCATCTCCTACGGAGGCATGAAGCATCTCCGACTCGGTCTGGGCGGTATCTATCAGATTCAGAACGCTTGCACCGCGATCGAATGCGCAAGGGCGCTCGGACTCTCCGAGGACGCGATCCGCCGCGGACTTGCCGAGGCAAAGAACCCCGCGCGTTTTGAAATGATCGGAACGGAGCCCGTGACGCTCTACGACGGCGGACATAATCCCAACGGCGTGCGCTCGCTCAAGGCGTCGCTCGACCGCTATTATCCGAACGTGAAGCGCACCGTCGTATTCGCCTGCATGGCGGACAAGGATTTTATGCCCTCTCTCGATATGCTGAACGACGGCTACAGCAGCTTCGTCTTTACGACCGTACAGGATAACCCCCGCGCGATGGGCGCGCAGGCGCTTTGCAAAAAGGCTGCCGAGGGCGGTATCGTCGGCGAATGGGCACCCAACCTCCGCGAAGCGCTCGCGCTCGCAAGAAGCAAGGGCAATCTGACGCTGGCTTGCGGTTCGCTCTATCTTTATAAGGATCTTTGATTTTATATCGGAAATTGTCCGCAGAACGAAAACCCGTTTTGCGGACGTTTTTTCTTTGTCGGAGACGTCGCGGAAATTTTCTTTGCCGTATAGCAAAAACTTCCTCTTTTTCTATTGAAATCAAAGAAAAAGAATGGTATACTATATCCTACAGTTTGTTTCGTATTCCATGAACAATTTTGATTCCATACAGAAAAGAGATGTGAAAAATGAACAATTACAGAATTGAAACCAAATGCGTACAGGGCGGCTATCGCCCCGGAAACGGCGAGCCCCGTCAGATTCCGATCGTACAGAGCACGACCTTCAAATATGCATCGAGCGCCGAAATGGGCAAGCTTTTTGACCTGGAGGCTTCCGGCTATTTCTACTCCCGTTTGCAGAACCCCACCTGTGATACCGTCGCGGCGAAGATCTGCGAGCTGGAGGGCGGTACGGCGGCAATGCTGACCTCCTCCGGTCAGGCGGCAAACTTCTTTTCCGTTTTCAATATCGCGACCTGCGGTGACCACGTTGTCTCCAGCTCCGCGCTTTACGGCGGTACCTATAACCTCTTTGCCGTTACTATGAAGAAGATGGGTGTGGAATTTACCTTCGTAACCCCCGACTGCTCCGAGGAGGAGCTTCGCGCGGCATTCCGCCCCAACACCAAGGCTGTATTCGGCGAGACCATCGCCAATCCCGCGCTGAACGTTCTCGACATCGAGAAATTCGCGAACGCGGCGCATGAGCACGGTGTTCCGCTGATCATCGACAATACCTTCGCAACGCCCGTACATTGCCGTCCCTTTGAATGGGGTGCGGATATCGTCACCCATTCCACGACGAAATACATGGACGGACACGGCGCGGCAGTCGGCGGCTGTATCGTTGACAGCGGCAATTTCGACTGGATGGCGCACGCGGACAAGTTCCCGGGACTCTGCACACCCGACGACAGCTACCACGGCATTACCTACGCGGAAAAATTCGGTCAGGCAGGCGCATTCATCACGAAGGCGACCGCTCAGCTGATGAGAGACTTCGGCTGCACGCCCGCTCCTCAGAGCGCGTTCATCCTGAATCTCGGTCTGGAAAGCCTCCACGTCAGAATGAAGCGCCACTACGAAAACGCGCTTGCCGTGGCGACCTATCTGGAAGGTCACGAAAAGATCTCCTGGGTACGCTTCCCCTCTCTCCCCTCCGACGGTGACTACGCGCTGGCGCAGAAATATATGCCGAACGGCACCTGCGGCGTCATCAGCTTCGGCGTCAAGGGCGGCAGAGAAGCGGCAGAACGCTTTATGGCAAACCTCCATATCGCGGCGATCGAAACGCACGTTGCCGACGCGCGCAGCTGCTGTCTGCACCCCGCAAATGCAACCCACCGTCAGATGAACGACGAGGAGCTTGCGGCGGCAGGCGTATCCCCCGATCTGATCCGCTTCTCCTGCGGTCTGGAGAACAGCGAGGACCTGATCGAGGATATCGCAAACGCTCTGGCAAATATCTGATACCACTCTTATCCAATATCACGGCAACGTCTTTTATTTTCAGTTGACGGCGTTGCCGCGCCCTTTCGGGCGACCAATATCCCGCGGGCGTTGCCCGTAAAGAAAGGAACCCCCGACCTTGCCGATTCGCATACCAAACGAGCTTCCCGCGACGAAAACGCTGACGGAAGAACACATTTTTGTCATGACGGAGACCCGCGCGAGAACGCAGGATATCCGTCCCCTGCAGATCCTTCTGCTGAACCTTATGCCGACGAAGATCGACACGGAAACCCAGCTTTCCCGACTGCTCGGCAACACACCGCTTCAGGTGGAATTGACCTTACTTCATACGAAAACCCATCAGTCCAGAAATACCTCCAAGGAGCACTTGCTTGCCTTCTATAAGATCTTTGACGAAATCCGTGACCGAAACTTCGACGGCATGGTGATCACGGGCGCGCCCGTGGAGCACCTCGCCTTTGAGGACGTGGAATATTGGGACGAGCTCTGCGAGATCATGGAATGGAGCAAGACTCACGTTTACAGCACGTTCCATATCTGCTGGGGCGCGCAGGCGGGACTTTATTACCACTACGGTATCCGCAAAAGACAGCTCCCCGCGAAGATGTTCGGCATATTTGACCATACCGTCAGAGAAAAAACGTCCATGCTTTTCCGCGGATTTGACGATCATTTTCCCGTTCCGCACTCCCGACATACCACGGTCGCGGAGGAGGATATTCTCGCCGAGCCCGCGCTGAAGATTCTTGCCGTTTCCGAAAAAGCGGGCGTGTACGCCGTGAAATCCAGAAATAACCGTCAGATCTTCATCACGGGACATTCCGAATACGATCAGAATACGTTGGCAAAGGAATATTTCCGCGACGTCAACCTCGGAAAAGAGATCGACGTGCCCGAAAATTATTTTCCCGACGACGATCCCTCCCAAGCGCCCCGCGTGACCTGGCGCGCGCACGCAAACCTGCTGTATTCCAACTGGCTGAATTATTTCGTCTATCAGACGACGCCGTACGACATTACGGATATCTCCAAATAAAGTCAGGGCTGTCCCATCAAGGATAAGCCAAAAAAAGCAAGCGGTTTTCCTTACCTTTTCGGTATGGAAAACCGCTTGCTTTATGATATGGTATGAGATTGAATCGGTCTCGGCTGAGGATTTCACATCTGATTGACAACGCCGATAAACATGACCGTCCCGTCCTCGCCCGTGATGACGAAAAGAAAGGGTCTGTCTGCGGTAAACTTTACCGTGATTTTATTGGAAGATGTGCCGTACATCGGCAAAAACGTATAAGCCGTTGCTTCCACACCGTTTTCGTCAATGCTGACGAGCGCGCCGTGATCGATCTTGCCGACGTAAATATCGTCCTCCCCCGTGATCAACGGAGAAAAATCCGAGCGGGACGGGTCAAAGCAATCGGTCACACCCAAATTTTTCAGAGCTTCCTTCAGATCGAGCTTGGAGGATACCTCGAATTTCGGTACCGATAAATCAATTCCGGCTTCTTGATTGCTAAAGGTATCGCTTTTTCCGAGAAATGAAAGCGCTTCTTGATTCTCTAAAAGCTCGTTTACGGAAACACCCTCTTCGGGCAATATGAACCACATATTGCCGCTTCCCTTCATACTCTTGGCAACGGCGGAAAAATTCCCGCCTTGATAGTAGGAGCCGACGTATGCCTGATGCATGAAGTCCGTTTCCGTATCGCCAGCCGTGCCGTGAAAAACGCCTTTTTCCGTATTCTTTTTCGAAAATGGATCGTGCCAATTCGCTTGGAAATATACCGTTGTCGCAATCGCCAAAATCGTATCCTGTGAAAGCGCAAGCTCTTCGATCTGATCCGAAAGAAGGCCGCGAGTCTGTTCGTTCAGCCATGCGTGTAACGCATCTTCAAATTTCTTGGAGCCCATGTTTCCCTGATAGGAGGAAGCGTAATAATTGTCTCTTAATATTTCGAGCGTTTCCTTATAAAAAGAATATTTTTCATTCATCCAGAGTGAGCTTGCGAGAATGCTCGACGTCAATCCGTCATCGTTGTAATTGGCGTTCCAAAGCGTATTGGCACGCTTGCGAAGCACTTCGATATCGCTTGCATCAAGTAAGTTTAAAAGCTGTTTTCGCGTATCACCGTCCGTTGTTTCCGCGAGCATGGCAAGTGCGATATAGACGTTCAGGGGAGAATATACGATATTTTCCCCTTCGCCCGAAAGGAGTTCCGCGGCGGTCACCTTGATGAAACTTTCCATATTTTCAGCTTCGCCGAAATATTCCCACTTCTTTTCCTGATCCTTCCTCCATGCATCGTATCCCTCGGGGTCGGTCAGATATTCCGCATAAGGAACCGTCGTCGGATAAACGGCAAGCATATCCCCGGCATAGACGGTATCATCGAAATAGCCCGGATTCCAGAAAAGTATGCCGATTCCGATCGCCAATACCAGCATGGCGGCGATGGCGGATACGATTCGATGCTCGCGCTTTTTTCGGAGCGGTTGCTCGCTTTTTGCGATCAGATCGGGGTCAATTCCGCCGATCGCGTTCTGTAATTTTTCGGATTTCATATGAAAAATCCCTCCTTTTCCAGTTTCATTAACAGTTGATCTCTCGTTCGTTTCAGCATCATTTTTACTTTGCTTACACCGAATCCGTAGCGCTCCGCAATATCGGAAACGGAATCAAAATACCAATAACGTCGGACAAATACGGATGCCTGCGCTTGAGGCAGCTTCCGCAAAAAATCGGAAATTGCCGCCGAGAGCTCTTTTTCCTCCATCGCCTCGTCGATGCTCTTTCCGGCAGGAATACATTCCTCCAGCTCGCAAAGCGATAGCGCCGTTTCGCCATGCCCGCGCTTTTCCGCGTATTGCCTGCGCCATCGGTCGAGCGAGAGCCTGCGCGTGATCGCGCCCAGAAAAACCGACAGCGCGGTTGGCTTTGCGGGCGGAATGCTGTTCCACGCGGCAAAATACGTGTCGCTCTCACATTCCTCGGCATCCAAATCGTTGCCCAGAATTTTATAAGCGATCGCATAGCAGTAGCGCCCGTATTTATTGCGGGTTTCCTTGATTGCATCCTCGTTCCGCGCCCAATACAGCGCGATGATCCTTTCGTCGTCCATCTCTCTCACCTCCCTGCGTTCGCACGCTTCCGACGGCGTTATTCTATAAGTCTTTACATCTATATAATCGCGAAAAAAGGTATTTGGTCACGGAAAATACAAAAAATTCCGCGGAACGTAAAAACGTTCCACGGAAATCGTTCTGCATCATTAAAACGCCATTCTTCCCCACGAAGGCTCGCAGTCTTCAAAGGGATCGAGCCCGAGAAGCTCTCTGGCTCTGCGGACGTAGTAAATATAATTTTCCAGCGGCGTTCCGTTCGGAATACGGTGGTCCAGACTGAATACGATGCCGCCCTCGGTCATGCAGGGCTGCATTTTGTATGCCAGCTCCCTGTCGATCTCTTCCTTGGTTCTGCGGATTACGTGCTTATCGATGCCGCCGCGGAACGCGATCTTGTGACCGTATTTCTTGCGAAGCGCGACGATGTCCATATTGCCCGCAGGCTCGCAGGGATAGAAGATATTGACGCCGCCTTCGATGAAGGCATCGATAACGGGATTCATATTGCCGTCGCTGTCCTGGCAGAAAAGCTTCGTACCCGCATCCTTGACGAGCTCCCAGGATTGCAGATAATACGGCACGATGAACTCGGAAACGAGGTTCGGTCCGATCATGGGACCCGTTTTGCCCGCCATATCCTCGTGTACGGAAAGCTGGTCGATCGTCAGCTTTTTCGAGATCTGCGAGAGGACTCTGACATTGGTCTCGGAGATCGTGCGGAGAATATCCTCGATCAGCTCGGGATCCTCGTAGAAGGCGATGCAACAATTTTCCTCGCCCATCAGCTCGCGCAGGATGTCAAAGCCGCCGAGAATTTCGGATCGGATCACCACGCCCTCGTCCTGCAAGCGCTTTGCCTTCTCGATCTCGTCGTCGGAAATGCGGCAGGGATCGTATTCGAACATATGCTTGATCTTCAGCCAATCATCCATCGTTTCCACGGGATAGGACTCGGGAAGCGGGATGGTCGAGGTTCTCTTATCCATGCGGACTCTTCTGCCGTAATGATCGATGCCGACGTAACGGGTAGGCGTATTTTCCAGCACGACGTCCTTCGGACGGTGAACGGAATCCAGATTGCCGAGATTGTAATAGGGGACGTAATCAAAGGCAAATCCGCGCATGGCGATCATGTCCTCCGTTGCGCCCTGCGCGCGCCATTCATCAGGAAGTCCGACGATCGGTCCGAACAGCTCGGAAAACATCGGACGCTTCGGATGATTGTACGTCATCAGATCGACGTACTCTCTGTTTGTCCATTTCATAGCAGTCCTATCTCCTTACGCAAAGAAAGCGGCTGCCGCTTCTGCCGCGGAAGCGGCATCGGAGGTATAAACGTCCGCGCCGATTTCAGCCTTGTAAGCATCGGTGATGGGCGCGCCGCCGATCATGATCTTCACGCTGTCACGGATGCCCTCTGCCTTGCAGAGCTCGACGACGTTCTTCATTTCCGCCATGGTCGTGGTCAGCAGAGCGGAGCAGGCGATGATATCCGCGCCGTTTTCCTTTGCCGCGCTGACGAAGGCGGCGGGATCTACGTCCACGCCGAGGTCGATGACCTCGAGACCGTGACCCTCCATCATCATTTTGACGAGGTTCTTACCGATGTCGTGGAAGTCGCCGCGTACCGTTCCGAGAACGACCTTTCCTTTTGCGCTGACGTTGTCGGAAATCAGATAGGGCTTCAGGATCTCCGTGCCCGCCTTCATCGCTCTTGCCGCGATCAGAACCTCGGGAACGAAAACCTCATTGTTTTTGAATTTTACGCCGATGATATTCATACCGTCGAGCAAGCCGTCGTTGAGGATCTCGCTTGCGGGAACGCCCTCTTCGAGCGCCTTGGGGACGAGCGCCTTGATGTCCTTGGTCTTACCCTTCTGGATCTTTTCGGAAATTTCAGTCAGAATTGCGTTTGCCATAAAACAGTTCTCCTTAATATATATACAAAAATATTTTACGGAATGTACCATATGACTTTATATTACTATAAAAAAATCAAAAAATCCATTGATTTTTTACCAAAAAAAATGTACAATTTATTATACAAAAAGTAAAAACAAAACAAATCTTATTGAAAAAACGGGTAAAAACATGGGTTTTCTCCCATGATCCCATACAAAACAAAGATAAACGGAGACCACTATGAATTCCAAAAAAGAACTTGAAAAGCTCGTCCCGCTCTTGCTTTCCTGGTACGGCGCGCATAAGCGACCGCTTCCGTGGCGTGACGATCCATCGCCCTATCACGTCTGGATTTCGGAGATCATGCTTCAGCAAACGCGCATCGAAGCGGTGATCCCTTATTATAAGCGTTTTCTTCGGGAGCTTCCCGACGTCGCTTCCCTTGCCGCCGTGGACGACGATAAGCTCATGAAGCTCTGGGAAGGTCTCGGCTATTACAGCCGCGCGCGCAATCTCAAAAAGGCCGCGCTGACCGTCATGGAGCGTCACGGCGGAAAATTGCCGGAGTCCTTTGAGGAGCTGAGAGCGCTTTCCGGCATCGGCGACTATACCGCAGGCGCGATCGCCTCGATCTCGTTCGGTAAGCCCGAGCCCGCCGTGGACGGAAACGTCCTGCGCGTGATCATGCGCTATCTGGGAAAAAAGGACGACATCGCCTTGCAAGCCACGAAAAAAGAGACTGCCGCCGCGCTTCGGGAGATCTATCCCGAGGGAGCGGATGCCGCCAATCTGACGCAAGCCGTCATGGAGCTGGGCGAATCCGTCTGCATTCCCAACGGTGAGCCAAAATGCGGCGTTTGCCCGCTCGCCGCGTTCTGCAAAGCCAAAAATGAAAATCTGACCGACACGATTCCCGTCAAAAGCCCGAAAAAGCCGAGAAAGCAGGAGCAAAAAACGGTATTTCTTCTCTCTTGCAGAGGTCGGTATGCCGTTTGCAAGCGTCCCGCCACGGGACTGCTCGCAAAGCTCTGGGAATTTCCCAACGTGCAAGGTCGGCTCTCGGAGGAGGAAGCCTTTTCCTATCTGCAATCACTCGGACTTTCTCCCGTCGGCGTAACGCCGTGCGGCGATGCGGTACACATCTTTACGCATATCGAATGGCATATGTGCGGATACGCCGCGGAGTGCATGACGCCGACCGACGGCTTCGTCTGGCAAAGCGCGGAAGAGATTCTGAAGAATTATGCGATTCCTTCAGCGTTTCGTGCATACACGGAATATATGAAAAAATTACTGTAATCATGGAAAGAAGGGAAAATCATGGAAATCAAAAAAGGAATCTATCCCACCATGCTCGTCGCATATAAGGAAAGCGGAGAAATTGATTACGGCGCAATGGGCGAGCTGATCGAATGGTATATCAAGCAAGGCGTTCACGGCATTTTTGCGCTATGTCAATCGACGGAGATCGCGTATCTTTCCTTGGAGGAACGCTTGCAGCTCGGAAAATTCGTCATGGACAAGGTCGCGGGCAGAGTTCCCGTCGTCATGTCCGGTATGACGGCAGACACCCTGGAAGGGCAGATCAAGGAAGCCAAAATGATCGCCGCTCTGAAGCCCGATGCGCTCGTTCTGCTTTCCAACCGCATTGATAGCGACGAACGCCATACGCTGACCGAAAAGCTGAAAATTCTCATGCAGGCGCTCCCCGAGGATCTGCCGCTCGGTATATACGAGATTCCCGTTCCCTATAAACGGCTGATCACGGACGCAGAGCTGTCGTTTATGGCGAAAAGCGGCCGTTTCGCCTTCATCAAGGACACCTGCTGTGATATGGACCTCATGCGCCGCCGCGCTGAGATCGTCCGCGGCTATCCCTTCGGGCTTTTCAACGCCAATGCCGCTACCGTTCTGGATTCCTTGCGCGCAGGCTACGCGGGCTTTTCCGGCGTGATGGCGAATATCCATCCTTCTCTTTACGTCTGGCTCTTTGCGCATACGGACGATCCGCGCGCGGACAGACTGATTCACTATATCGCCATGACCTCCGTCATTGAAGCGCGCTCCTATCCCATCATCGCCAAGCGTTATCTCCGCGAATACGAGGGGCTCCCGATCACGGACGTCTGCCGCTCGGCAAAGGATACCAATGCTCCCGCCGTCGCATACGAGTTGCGCGCCGTCAGCGAGCTGACGAAGGAAGCGGAAAGCTTCATCGAAATCGCATAAAACGCGAAAAAAGAGTTTTTCTTTCGAAAATGTTAATTTTTTGTTCACAAACATATTGCTTTTTCCAAAATTATGTTGTATAATGCTATGGTCAAAATAAAATTTTCGGAGGAAAATCATGGACAAGTTTTTTAAAATCTCTGAGAGAGGATCCAACGTCAAGACGGAGATCATCGCAGGTCTGACGACCTTCTTTGCGATGGCTTATATCATCGTCGTAAACCCCAACCAGATCGTTGGCTTCAGTTTCGGCGTTGAAGGCATCGACAAGATCTGGAACGCAGTCTATATTGCTTCCATCATTGCCGCCGTCATCGGTACTCTCCTTTACGCATTCTACGCAAATCTGCCCTTTGCGCAGGCTTGCGGCATGGGACTCAATTCGTTTTTCTTCGTATCCTTCGTCCTTCCCCAGATCGTAAGGGGCGGCGACACGATCGAAGGCTACCGCGCGGGTCTCGTTCTCATCCTTATTTCCGGACTGATCTTTCTTGTTCTTTCCCTTACCGGCGCAAGAGAAATGCTGGCTAAGGCTATGCCCGAATGCATCAAGAAATCCATTTCCGCTGGCATTGGTCTTTTCATCGCGTTCCTCGGCTTCCAGAACGTCGGTATCATTACGGACAACGAGTACACGCTCGTTCAGTTCGTTAAGATCAACGGCGCAAAATGGGAGGACATTGCTCCCGCGATGATCGCGCTCCTCGGCTTTCTGATCATCGTCGTTCTGACCAAGCTCAACGTCAAGGGCGCCGTGCTGATCAGCATTATCGCAACCAGCGTGATCTGGTACGTAGCAACGTGGCAGCTCCCTGACCTGGATATGCAGAACTTCGGTCAGTCCTTCAAGGACTTCGGCGAAATCGGTATCACCGCCGTATTCGATCCCGAATCCTGGAAGAACGCGTTCTCTCCCGAATTCACGGGCGGCGTATTCAGCGCGATCATGCTTGTCGTTACCTTCTGCATCGTTGATATGTTCGATACCGTAGGTACGCTTTACGGCGCGGCTGCCGAAGCCAATATGCTCGACGACAACGGCGATCCCATCGCCATCGACAAGGCAATGACCTGTGACTCTGTTGCAACCGTTGCCGGCGCTGTTTGCGGTACCTCCACCTGCACCACCTTCGTTGAATGTGCTTCCGGCGTTGCGGCAGGCGGCAGAACCGGTCTTGCCAGCGTGGTCACCTCCATCTGCTTTGCGATCTGCCTCTTCCTCGCTCCCTTCGCAAGCATCATTCCCGCGGCTGCTACCGCTCCCGCGCTGATCTACGTAGGCGTTCTCATGCTCAAGAACTTTTCCAAGGTTGATATGACCGACCTTCGCAGCGCAGTTCCCGCATTCCTGACGCTCATTATGATGCCCCTTACCTACTCCATTGCAAACGGTATCGGTATCGGCTGTATCTCCTACGTTCTCATCACTCTCTTCACCGGCAAATACACCAAGAAGGATCTCGGCGTAACCATCATCGCGCTCCTCTTCCTCTGCAAGTTTATTTTCGGTACGATCTGATCGGAATGATTCGTCGCCTCCCGATATTTTTCGGGAGGCGATTTTGCGCAATCCTATCACTTTGTACTAGGGCTTGACTTTGTTCCCCTGCTCCGTGTCATCCTCGAGCGTAGCGAAGGATCTCGGGCGGAATATAAACTTTTCGTTATACGAAATCAAAATGCTCCCCGACAAATTTTTTGGAATTTGTCGGGGAGCATACGTATTTCAGCGATAGTCGTATTTTAAGTATCGGTTATTGGCGTAATCGTCTCTCTGCCTTTTGGTCAGGGCGTGGATCAGAACGTATGCCAGCAGACAAACGCTCATAAATATGACGTACACCCAAAATTGAGCGACGGGATATATTTCAAACACTTCCGCAATTTTTATGACGTTCATTTCAAAAAGCGGCTCTGCGAAGCTGACGAGACTTCCCGCGGTTTCCTTGTCAAACATAAACAGGAAATTCGCATAAAAGAAATTCTGGATAAATTCACCCTCATACATGCGATAGAAGCCGTTTGATATCGTACCGAGCAGAAATACGAAAAGATAGTATCCGGTAAATCCGATCGCAAAATGCTTGATCGATCTTTTTTCGATCGGCTTGAATATTCTCAGCACCAGACAAAGAATCGGTACGACGAGGACCTTCGTATGCTCAACGATATAATGGACAACCCACAAACGGGAAAGATGAGAAGCGTTTTTGCTGATATCCAGGATCACGATCGCGATCACGGCGCCAACCACGTTGACGATCAAGGTAAAATGGAAAATCTTATCGCTCTTTTTCAGTATCATGATAAGAGCAAGATACGAACCGAGGTTGCAAAGCTGGAGCGGGAGCTTCATGATATTGATTTCAGCCGTAGCAGTGAACATCTGACTGAATTGCAGCATGAGCGCCCATGACATGGAGAGCACCAGCAGATATTTTGACTCGTAGGACTTGTATTGGAAAGCGAGATAAAGCACGAGAATGATCGCTACGATCAGGACGATCCATGCAAGATGAACGGGAGTAAAACGAATCATTTTGATATCGACGTGTCCGAACAGATACTGCGGAACGTATATGGGAACGGACATATAGGTGACACCGACCCAGATGCCGATCAGCTTGATGATCTCGGGCTTCCGAATCGAAAGCTTTGCTCTGTTTCTGTAAGTCAAAAGAATCAGAGCAAGCAGCTGGAGCATACAAGTGATTCCGAAGAAGATGGCTCGGAAGTCTCCATTGATGAGAAAAGTCTTGAAAGCTTTGGAAAATAATCTTACCGTCTGCAATCCGGAATAGCTGTCAATCGTAAAATAGTTGATGTATTGGTGAAAGCACGCGACGTTCACAACCGCCATGGGCAGGCAGAAAAAGCTTGCGATCTTCTCAAAATAGTGATTTTTCTGAAAAGCGGCGATGGGAAGCACCGTGAAGCAGACCGCATTCATCCAGCGAATCATGGCATGAAATTCCGTTCCTATCATCGTTTCCAGCGTAGGAAGCTCGTGAGAGCATGCGAAAAGATCGGGCAATAATAATCCTGCCATGGAAAATACGATAAAAGCCACGGCGGCGGTCTTTATCACGCCGTCAAGAAAGCCGGGACCTTTCTTTTTTTCCAATGCAAGGCAGAAACAAACCAATGCGACAAGTACGCAAAAAAATATCGGATAGAACATACGGTCTCCTTTCGTTACAAAATGATGTCGGAATTATACGGTGAACAGAATCAGGAATCAATGAAAGAAAAATATCAGTTCGTATGAACGGCTTGCTCTCTGACGGTTTCGTTCTTTTTCTTTTTTCGCAATCCGCAAATCTTGGAAATGCCGATGGCGGCAAGCAGGATCAGATACGCCGCAAGCGTGAAGCCGAGAAAATAGATGACCGTGCAGAAGGGGAATGGCACGATCTTCTGAATATCGGAGTACACGAGCAGGTGAGGCGGCTGGTGAGGGCTGATGTAGAACATATTGAAGCTTTCCTCCAGACCGCTTCTGTAGGCGATTTCGTTAAGGATCATGGCGATTCCCATCATGCAGGCGAAAACGGGCATGGCTTTAAGAATCGTCTTATGCTGAAGCTTGACGTGACCGCTGTAGAACAGGTAGATCGCAACCGTGATCATCGAGCCGTGGCAAACGGAGGTCTGGATATTGATACCGATCGTATTGGTATAAATATCGTTGGGAATGCACATCGTGATCAGTCCCGCAAACGTGGCGTAGGTCGCAAGATACGCGCAGAGCGCGTCGTGAACCTTGCCCTTTCGGATCAAGCCTGCCAGCAGACCGACGTACATCGGCGTGGAGCAGAATTGGAACGGGAACGCATACCATTGATAATCAAACGTCGTACCGCTTCCGAAAGAAAAGTTGATCTGCTTGTAAATTTCCAGAAGCGTGACGATGACCGCAACGGTCAGCACGACCTTTCTGACGCGGTCGGGCTTGTCCTTTCTGTGAAAAACGCAAAGCAGAACGGCGGACGCGATGGTCATTCCCCAGAAAAGCAGGTGAAACCATCCCCATGCTTCCGGACGTTGCATTTGCGCATCGAACACCCGAAGCATTTTTTCAAAAAAACTCATGGCGTTTTCTCCTTTTTCAAATTTTTCAGTTGATTTGGCAAGGCAGCGAATGATACCACAAGGCTCGCCCTCTGGGAGAGCTGTCAGCGAAGCTGACTGAGAGGGCGTAAACTTGCTCAAAAAAGCCCTCTCCGTCACGCTTGCACGTGCCACCTCCCCCGAAGGTGGAGGCCTTGGGAATCTTTGCTTTGCCAATGCGGTTTTATATCTATCATCTCGTAAAAAAGAAGAAAAGGTTGCAAAAATTTTAAAAAAAATTCATATTTTTCCAAAAAAAGAAAAGGACAAGACTCAGAAATACCGTCTTGCCCTTTTTCATGCCAAGGAATTTATTCTCTTTATTATGAAAATTATGAAATATCCAATTCCGGGGGAACGTCGATCTCGTCGGAAACGTATTTTCCGTTTTTCTTTCTTTGACGAACACATTCCGTCAGCAAATATTCGATCTGACCGTTGATCGAACGGAAATCATCTTCTGCCCATTGTGCGATCGCGGCATATAATTTCGGTGAAAGACGCAGAGGAACCTGTTTTTTTCGATTATCTTCCATGATCAATAGAGGCTGCCCGAATTGACAACGGGTTGTGCATCGTTGTTGGAGCAGAGGACCACGAGAAGATTGGAGACCATAGCCGCCTTACGTTCTTCATCCAATTCAACAACTTTATTTTCGTTCAGGCGTTCAAGCGCCATTTCCACCATACCGACAGCGCCGTCTACGATCATTTTTCTGGCATCGATAATGGCGGATGCTTGCTGACGTTGCAGCATAACTGCGGCAATTTCAGCCGCGTAAGCAAGATACGTAATTCTCGCTTCTACGATTTCAATGCCCGCTTCATCCACGCGCGCCTGAATTTCCTTGCGGATCCGCTCGGCTACGATCTCGCTCGAACCGCGCAGAGAGCCCTCGTCCGCAATGCCGTCGCCGGTGGTATCCACGTTCGGCGCAACGTCGTAGGGATAAATACGGACCACGTTGCGAAGCGCGCTGTCGCACTGAAGGGAAAGAAATTCCTTATAGTTATCGACGTTGAATACTGCCTTTGCCGTATCGACGATTCTCCAGGTGACCGCGATACCGATCTCGATGGGATTACCGAGGCAATCGTTGATCTTCTGACGGTTATTGTTGAGTGTCATGATCTTGAGAGAGATCTTGTTATTTACCATCTCGACCGCCTGCTGCTGACCTGTAACGAGCGAACGGGTGGTTACGTCACCGCTCTGATTGAGCTTGGTCTTTGCGGCAGGATTGACGGAGGTGCAGAAGGGATTGACGAAATAGAAGCCGTCGCCCTTGATCGTGCCGACGTATTTACCGAACAGTGTCAGAACGAGCGCCTCCTGGGGCTTGAGAACGCGCAAGCCGCAAAGCGGAATCCATCCAAAAAGGAGCATTACGATGCCAACGATCGCAACGGGCGGCGGTGCAGATGCGCCGCTTCTCTCCGACTGTACAATGCCAACGATGATAAGTGCAATCGCGGCGCACAAAAAGAGGAGCGTCAGGATCATGGCGAGCATACCGTTCTTTTTCTTTGTTAAAACAATTTCTTTCATAGTGAAAACTTCCTTTCTTTAGTGATATCATCATGATATCATAATGATTCTCATTTGTCAATGGATTCCGATAAAATTTTTCTTTTTCAATTAAAAAATCCTTAAAATTAAAAAAAGGGCTTGCAAAAGGGAAACAAATGTAATAAAATATAAAATATATATTTTCCTATATGGAATCATTTTGAAAATTCGATGAAGGGGATGACTTTACTTGAGAAACAAAAAGCTTCTGTTTTCCATATACGCAGCCTTGTTTGCGGCAATCGTCGCCGTCACGACGATGATTGTAAAAATACCGACCGCAGTCGGCGGATACGTCAATATCGGCGACGGCTTCGTTCTGCTTTGCGGATGGATTCTTGGTCCCGTTTGGGGTACGCTGGCGGCGGGAATCGGTTCCATGCTCGCCGATCTGATCGGCTATCCGGTTTACGCCATTGCGACGTTTATCATCAAATCTTTGATGGCTTTGGTTGCCTTTCTGCTGGCGAAAGCGTTCAAGCCGATATTCAAAAAACACGCTTGGATCGCCTACGTTCTGTCGGGAATCGTCGCAGAAATTCTGATGGTCGGCGGATATTTCGTATTTGAAGCCGTTTTTATGAGCTACGGTGCGGGTGCTGTCGTCGGTATTCTGCCGAACGCTTCGCAGGCAGCCGTCGGTATTGCGGTGGGTGCGCTTTTGATGAGTCTCATTGACCGCGCTCATCTGATCGACAAATTAATGAGAAAGAGAGATTATAAAAAATGATATTGGATGAAATCAGAAACCAGTCCGCGCAAGCGGCAAACGACCTTTGCGAGGTCGCAAAATTGAAAAAGGGCGACGTCGTCGTCATCGGCTGTTCCTCCAGCGAGGTCTGCGGCCATCAGGTCGGAAGTGCCTCCAGCCCCGAAACCGCCGAGGCGATTTTTGAAGGACTTGCAAGCGTATTCACACCCAAGGGCATTTATATTGCGGCGCAGTGCTGTGAGCATCTGAACCGCGCGATCATCATCGAGAAGGCGGCTGTTCCCTTCGCGGAGATCGTCAACGTTGTTCCTCAGCCCAAAGCGGGCGGCTCCTTTGCGACCGCAGCTTACGCGCATTTCGAAAATCCCGTCGCCGTTGAGGAAATCCGCGCAGACGCGGGACTCGATATCGGCGGTACGCTGATCGGTATGCATCTTAAAAAGGTTGC
This sequence comes from Clostridia bacterium, assembly GCA_017412045.1. Lineage (GTDB taxonomy): Bacteria > Bacillota > Clostridia > Oscillospirales > CAG-272 > QALR01. The sequence goes on along the minus strand of JAFQOX010000056.1, from coordinate 15,009 downwards.
CGTTCCCGTACGTCTTTCTCTGAATCACGTCGGCGGCGCGATCCTTCTCGCCGCGAGAACCCGTCCGAAATTCATCGGCGGCATCCGCGCGCATTACGACGACAATTTGCTTTAATATCTCCTGTGAATCAAAAAACTGTACCTACGTTGGCGTGATACTCTTAACGGAGAATTTGCGTGCACAAAATGTCGGCAGAGAACTTGTTTTCTCTGCCGATTTGTGTTATAATGGTGTAGGTGATGCAAATGGATAATGAAAAAGAATTGCCGAAAAGAAAAGATATACGGCTCAAGAATTATGATTATAGTTCTCCCGGTGCATATTTTGTAACCATCTGTACGGAAAACGGAAAGAATTACTTTTGGAATGGATCGATTGACCCACAGGTGTTCGATTGGCACTCCTACGGTGGAACGGATGGTAAAACAATTCAAAGGTGCGGTAACAAAAAAGATTGGCTCATCAATTTGGCAAAAATCCTATATTGAACACGTGATACGAAATAAAAAGGATTACGAACCCCGATCTAATTATATTTTCGAAAATCCGCTGCGATGGTACTACGACGAACTATATGCAGAAGAATAGGGGTATGGGCTTTGCCCGATGCCTTTGTAATACAAAGGCGAAACTGGCGATAAACGAAAAGAAAAAATGTTTAGGAGGATAAATGCATGAACGATTGGGATAAATACATAGATAGTGTTACTGACAAAGAGTCTCTACTGCACTTTATGAAAATGCTTATCAATGATTACCGGAAAAATCCGCAAGAATGGGAGCATGATTCTATTGATGAATATTTAGACGCAATGATGGCTTGGGTTCATGATTTCTCAAAATGCAAATATAACGATATTGATTGGAATAATATTGATTACTCCGTAATAGCGAGAATCTTATATAGTGGAAAAATATATGAGTAGCACAAAAATAGCCCCAACAGATCATTGAAAATCTGCTGGGGCTATTTATTTCTCCGCTAAGAACATCACCCATTGCGTTCTCTGTCCTTTTTGCTTCTGTTTTTGTCAGATCAATTTGCGTTTGCCTTCAGAAAAGCTTCCGCTTCCGCTCTGGTGGGAATGGATGCGCTCGCGCCGGGACGGCTGACCGTGATGGCGGAAACGGCGGTTGCAAAACGGACCGCTTCGTCCATGCTCTTTCCTTCCGCGATGGCGGAGCAATATCCACCGATAAAGCTGTCTCCCGCCGCAGTGGAGTCTACGGCTTTGACGGAGAAGGCAGGTTGCGTTTTCAGGACCGTTCCCTCGTTATACAGACAGCCCTTTTCGCCGAGCGTGACGATCACGGTTCTCTTGCCGTCGTTCCAGAGCGCCTTGAGCGCGTCCGTTTCGTTTTCACAGCCCGTGATGATCGCCGCCTCGTGCTCGTTGGGAATGATGATGTCGGTATAGGAGAGGAGCTCCTCGGGAAGCTTGGCGGCGGGTGCGGGGTTGAGAAGCACCTTGCATCCGTATTCCTTCGCCTTTTTCGCCGCGTAAATGATGGCCTCCATGGGGATCTCCAATTGGAAGATCACGATATCCGCGTTTTTGATCAGATCGGTATTGGCATCGATCCATGCGGGAGAAACGGCGTTGTTCGCGCCGCCGTCCAGAATGATATGGTTATCGCCGCCGCAAACGGTGATGACGGCGACACCGGAGTTCGTATCCGCTACTCTGACGCCCTCCGTGCGGACGCAGTTGGCTTCGAGATTGGCTTTCAGAAGCTTGCCGAATTCATCGCTTCCGACCGCGCCGATCATATCGGCTTCTCCGTACAATTTGGCAACGGCGACCGCCTGGTTTGCGCCCTTACCGCCGTAAGAGGTCATAAAGTTCTTTCCGTGTACGGTCTCGCCGAGCTTCGGCAGGATGTCCGTATTGATCACAAGGTCAATATTGATGCTGCCGATAATGAGAATCTTTTTCATAATGGTTACTTCCTTTCGCAAAAAATATCAAGCGATTGATATCATCATCATACCACAAACGGGAAAAAAAGTCAATTCCGGACGCGGTTTTTATAAAATTTTTCAAAGGGTAACCGCATTTATTTTTTGAAGATAAATTCTTACAAAAAAGCCGATGAGGATCTTATACTCATCGGCTCAGACTGTCGAAAAAAAGAAAGAATCCTACGAACGTAGGATTCTTTCTTCTTTATCATCTTTATAATATTGTTTTTATCTTCGATACCGATCAGAAGCAGGAAATGCCGTGGCTGTTGACCAGGCCGTCGATCGGGATGCCCGCTTTGCAGAAGGGACATTCGCGCGGCGAATGGCTCTCGTATTCGGGAATATCGTTTTTATTGTAAATGCTGAGAACGGGGAAGCCCTCGCATTCCTGCGCGCAAGCGAAGATCGAGCAGATGCCGACGGGGATGCCGTGATAGTAGCGGATCGCCTCGATGGCGGATTTTACGGTATAGCCCGTAGCGACCGATGCCGCAAGGATCAGGACGTGCTTGCCGACGATCATGGGCGCGATATTGTCACGGAAGATGATCTGGCTTCCGCTGGTGTATTCGGGCGTGACGACGTAGATGGTGCGGTGCGCGTTCATATTCATATAGCCCGCGCGCGTCAACTCGCTTGCCATGCAGGCGCCGATGGTTTCCGTACCGTCCAGACAGAGAATCGTGTCGACGATCTGGGAGGAGGGGATCTGTCCGCAAAGAAGCTGTGCGCCCGCGCGCGCTTCGGAGAGTCTGTGCTTGGACATCGTGAAATCAATGTAATAATTCAGATGGCTGTGGCTGGTCGCGAAATGACCCATTGCCACGCGCAGGGGGAAATTGCTGTGCTTGCGGGGAATTTCAACAAGTTTGATTGCCATGGTTAGCTCCGTTTCTCCGCCGAAGGCGGTATTGATAAAATCTGAAATATTGTTACCGTTTTCGGCATCATGCAACACGTCGCCATTCACAGATAACAGTTGTATAGTGATATTGTAGCATAAAACCAAAAAAATTGCAATATGCTTACGGAAATCTGTTTTCGTTTTTTTGCCAAAGATAAACTTTTTCACGTTTTTGCACGGCAAATTCACGCGCACTCTTGCAATTCAACGAAAAAAGAGATACAATAAAAAAGATCCGACAAAGAAAGGTGTGATGAAAAGATGGAAAGAATCACAAAATATCCGAGAACACAGCATTTACAGGGCTCCCGATTGCAGGCGGGAGATGAGGACCTGAGTCAGGTCCCATTCAAAGATATCCTCGGAAAGCATATCGTGATTGAAGAAAAGATCGACGGCGCCAATTCCGCGATCTCGTTTGACGAGGACTGCAATCTGCTTTTGCAGAGCCGAGGACATTATCTGCGCGGCGGTTACAGCGAGCGCCACTACAACCTGCTGAAGCAATGGGCAAATCACAATATGGATCTGCTCTACTGCGCGCTGGGAGAACGCTACATCATGTACGGCGAATGGATGTACGCGAAGCATACCGTTTTTTACGACGCGCTCCCGGACTATTTCATGGAATTCGATATTTACGACAGAGAGCGAAAGGTCTTTCTGGATACGGAATCGCGCCGTAAGATCACGGATCCGATGGGGGTCATCTCCTCCGTTCCCGTGCTGGCAAAAGGTGTTTTCACCAAAAAGGAGCAGATCCTCGCATATCTGGGCAATTCCCTCTATATTACGGAAAACCATATCGAAACGCTGAGAATGCTGGCGCAAAAACAGGATCTGGACGTGGAAAGACAGGTCAGAGAGACCGATCCCGCCCTGACGATGGAGGGACTCTACATCAAGGTCGAGGAGGACGGCGTGGTCAAGCAGCGCGTGAAATACGTCAGAAACTCCTTCTATCAGTGTCTGATGGAATCGGGCAGCCATTGGCAGCAGCGCCCGATCATTCCCAACCAGCTCGCCAAAAAGGAGTCGTGGGAATGAAAAACGCAGAAGCCAAAAAAATCCTTCGGCTGATCCCGCTCTCGGGAGAATCCGTTGATTGGGACGGATTTTCCGATACGCTGATGAAGCCAATCTTCGAAGCAATGGCGAGCACGGAGCAGAACCCCGCCTACCACGGGGAGATCGACGTGCTGACGCACACGAAAGCCGTCTGCGAAGCGCTTCTCCGCGAGCCCGTATACAGAGATGGAAGCGACGAAGAAAAAACGGCGCTCTTTCTGGCGGCGCTCTTTCACGATATCGGCAAGATCCGATGCACGCGCATGGAGGATGGCGTATGGATTTCGCCCAACCACGCGCGCAACGGCTCGGTACAGACGAGAGAAATCCTCTGGCGGGAGCTCGGCTTCTGCGGAAGCGAGGAGTTGCAACGGCTCAGAGAAACGGTTTGTCAGCTCGTGCGTTATCATTCCTTCCCGCCCTTCGTCATGACGGATGCAGATCCCGAGCGGAAAATGCTGAAGATCGCCTCCGCGGGTGCGCTCGCAAAGGGCTTTTCCGTTGCGGCGCTTTGCGCGCTGGAGCGGGCGGATATTCTGGGCAGGATCAGCCCCGATACCGAGGAAAGCCTGGAAAAGATCGCGTATTGCCAAATGCTGGCGGAGGAGCTGGGATGCCTGCATACCCCCTTCGCGTTTACGGATGATTTTTCGCAGAGAGCGTATTTCAAGGAAAAAACGGATTGGAAGGACCAATCGCTCTTCAACGACAGCTGGGGCGAGGTCGTCATGCTTTCGGGCTTGCCCGGCACGGGAAAGGATACGTGGATCGCGCAGAACCTTTCGGACCTGCCGATGATCTCCCTTGACGAGATCCGCCAAAAGCTGCGCATCGCACCGACGGATAACCAGGGCAGAGTCATTGCCGAGGCGTACGAAACGGCAAAAGGATACCTTCGCAAAAAACAACCCTTCGTCTGGAACGCGACCAATATCACGGCGAAAACGCGCGGTTGGCAGATCTCCCTTTTTGAAGACTACGGCGCATCCGTGCATACCGTTTTTCTGGAAACGGAATGGAACGAGCAGCTCCGCAGAAACGCAGGCAGAGCGGCGGAGGTACCCGTCCACGCCGTCGAAAGAATGCTCTCCAAGCTGGAGATCCCCGAGCGCTTTGAATGTGAGCGCGTGACGTGGGAGACCGTATAAATCCGCGATTGGATTCGGCATCAATCAAACGAAAAAGTAAAGCGGTTGTTCCGTACCAAAAAGGTATGGAGCAACCGCTTGCTTCGTCGTATCATGTAAAGAAACGCGAGTTCGATGGAATGATAAATGATTGTTTACAGTTGTTTATGCGAATTTATCATGTTATTAAATTGAGTATAAATTTCATATTCTGCCACAGGATCAAGCGCAGCCGTTGGCTCGTCAAGCAAAAATATGTCTCCGCTATGATAGCAGGCTCTTGCAATGGCAATTCGTTGATCTTCTCCTCCGGAGAGTTCAAAGCCTTCCGGATCGATCCATTTATCTACCTGCGTATCATATCCATGAGCTAATTTCTCTACCAAGCCTTTTAATCCGCATTGTGTACATATAGCATCTATTTTGTCGTTATCATGCCAAGCTCATACAGCCAACACAAAAGATGAGATGTAAAGGCGTGATTACAACTTCGTTTGTCGGTATCATGTTCCCAAAGCGTACTTGTAAGGTTCGCCATGGGAAGATAATAATTTTTCAGTTCTGAAAGAAACTTTTCTTTGTCCGCATATCGAAAAAGAAGCGAAAAACGGAACTGATTCCCTATAAGCATATTGGAAGGAAAGATATCCGGATACGGCGCATCATCACGAAGCGTCGGCCATCTGTTTGTAACAACACGCTTCGGACCAAAATCGTTTTTCAGGCGTTCCCAAAGTTCGGGACGCTTTTCCGGCGTCGTTACATCGAAATAAAAATAGTAATATTGGCAGGTTTCGGTTGCCTCTCCCGAAAGGCGGAGAACGCCGTCCTCTCCACGGATTGCATTATCACAGTAGAAACCCTTCTCGGGCATATAAGACTGATTTTCCACCGTTGCTTTGATGCGTTTGGCTTTTTCAATCAATTCCGGTTTTCCGTACATATGTCCCATGGCTTGGATAGCATGAGCATACAGAATATTCGTCGGATAATTGACATCCTGAACCAGTTTTGCACATTTGGTTCTATCCCCGTCGACCCAGATCCAGCCATCCAGTTTTTCAAGAAGCCCGTCGGAATTTTCATATTTTTCAAAATGCGAAAATGCTTTCAGCAGTCTTGCGTATATGGCATCACGGAACGCATCGTCGTGTGTTCTCTCAAAATATTCACGAAGTTCAATGACGAGCCACATGACCCAATTATTGAGCAATGTCGCACGAGAGGGATAACAACACGGAAAAAGACCGTCGGGAATATCATCATGGAAACGCTCCGGCATAAAAAAATTCTGAAGGAAGTTATGCTCGATCTCGTTTTTACCTGTTAGCAAATACTCCACTCTTGCGGTGAAAAAACTATCACAGAGAAATCCTGCGCGTTCACGTGAGGGACAATCCATAAATATCGTAAAGGTGTTTTGTCTGTATGTTTCGATCGCACCATCAAAAAGCTTGCGAATCTCATCGTCGCTACCTATAAATTCCACATCGGGCTTATCGGCACCGAAATAATTCACGAATACGCTTTCCACTTCGATCTCACCCGAAATCACGTAAACTCTGAGCGCTTGCAGTGTGTATGGTTCAAACGTGGAGAGATCGTAATTTCCCTTTTCGAGATCCCAAACGACACAATTATGTATGCTTCCGTAGTGAATAATTTCGTTTTCAGATGTGATATATTCCTCAAAAAGCGCAACGATGCGCGCCTGTTTGTTACATTTCACGCGCATACAAATGCACCCCGTCGTGTTACCGTTCCATTTGTACGTTGCAGTATGACCTTCCGTCAAAAATTCATTTTCGGGAAAATCGTTTGCAGAAACACTTTGGGTAGTTACCAAGTTTTTGTAAAGCAAATAAGTATCCAACTGAATTTCATTCGGCGAAAATACAGTCGTTGCTGAAGATGTCATATAGTAAGGATAAAAAATATCCTCTGCTGTTTTGGTGTCAATCGTGAATGTTTCCCTCGACACGATGGCTTCAGGGAAAATTTTATCATAAGTGTTGTAGCCACATTCTCTGGCAATAAAAAGCTTTTCATCAGAAACCGGAGTCAACGTAGTGAGGTCATATAACGATATATCTGCAAAAGCATCCCTATACCACGCATTTACCATAGGTGTTATTTCATAAACCTCGCCAAATGTACGCTGGTTGCTATATCGCTGAACCTTTTGCACGTGTTCCGTAACATAACGGCAAACAAAGCCTTCATGTCCCGTTGCAGCAGTGATCTCCCCATTTTCTATTAGTTCAGCACATATAAAGGATGGCTTGTCCAATATAGACCCACAAATGCAGTTGTAACCTGCAATCGTGATCGTAATAACTGAATTTTTCTTGATATGAGAAGTCAGATCAAGTTCGTCCACACGATAATATCCGTCACCGCATTTAGCAGGACCGAAAGCAATAAGTTCTCCATCAACTCTAACATGATATGCTGCATGACCGGTTACACGAAGTAGTGAGTTTTCTCCTTTCTTGGCAATCACTCTGAGTGAAACCCAAAGGTTCAGTTCATTCTCTCGTCCCCGGACCCAAACGGGAACAGCCTTATCGAAAGTTATCAGTGGTATCTTTAGCATACTGAGCCTCCTTTTGTTGTCTGTTCATATTTTAGTATTTATATATGGATAAATTGCCTTATTTCCATTTGATGTATTAAAATCAGGTTGATATAGTAATGTATGTCCATAATCAAAAATAATCATTTCAGGCTTTTGCATTTCAACACCTCTGCAAATTTTGATTTATCGCCGGTTTTACGCATGCTTGTATGTAATTTGATCGCAATGCAAATGTGCCGAGATAATATCCCCCGCACATTCCACGGTGTTTGCGTGAAGCCGATAGCAATCTGTGATGCTTTGGCAGATAACTTTATCTGCGTTCAATTCGCTGACCTTGATATCGCCCTCGCTCTTGACGTCGCCGTTGATTTCTCCGCTTTTGATGGTCTGATGGCATACCACGTCGCCGTTGATGGAACCGTCCGCGATCACATGCCCCCAAACCTCCACCTTAAAGTATTGCGTGCTGTTATTGCAATCATGGGGAAACGCGATTTCGATGGGAGGCATATTCTGAGAAACGACAGGGGTTACCTTTAATATCTTTTTGTTTCTGATCTGTACGACCCGTATCACACCGTCTTCCTTCATCACGGAACGTAAGTCGGAATCCTCCTCCGGATGATCCGAAAACAGTGTGTCAATCGATACACCGAACAAATTCGCAATCTCCGGCAATAGCGCAATATCGGGAGCATTGATATTATTTTCCCATTTGGAAACCGCCTGATACGATACGCATAATTTTTCGGCAACTTGATCCTGTGTCAGATTGTGCCGCTGTCTTAACCGCTTGATGTTACCTCCGATATTCATCATATCCACCCCTTTCTTATACTGATATCATATCACTTTTTCTTTGATTTTTCAATAAAGCATAACTCTTATTTCTCAACCGTAGCGTGAGTTGCCGACAAATCTCCATAAAAAGCCGATATCGTCAAGTTTCCGAAGCAATATAATAATTTTGAAATTTGCTTAGCAAATTTCCACCTTAACATTCCGCTGTCAGCGAAATATATCACTCGCGCAAAGCGCGAATATCACTTGGGAAAAGCCCAAATATCACATTTCGCCTTTGGCGAAATATATCACAGCAATGTTGTCAACATTAACTTGACGACATTGCTTGTCATTCCGTATAATATTGCGCCTGCGCGTGCCAGATGCCGTAGTATTTGCCGTCCGTATTGGCGACAAGCTCATCGTGGGTACCTTCCTCGATGACCTTACCCGATTCAAACATATAAACGCGGTCTGCGTGGCGCGTGGTGGAAAGGCGGTGAGAAATAAAGATGACGGTCTTTTCCGATGCGGATTCCGAAATGCTGTGATTGAGCTTATATTCCGATATGGGATCAAGCGCGCTGGAGGGCTCGTCCATGATCAGAAGCTCGCAGGGCTTGGCAAACACGCGCGCGATGGCGATCTTCTGCTCCTCGCCGCCCGAAAGGTTGGTTCCGTCCTTATAAAATTCACGGGTAAGCTCGGTGTCGATGCCCTTATCGAGCGTCACAAGCTTTTCCTCAAAGGCGCTTTTTTGAAGCGCGGTCAGCACGGTATCCCGACGGGTGCCGTCGTCCACGTCCGCAAGCACGTTTTCCGCCACCGTGGAGGCAAAGATCTTGTAATCCTGAAAAACGGCGCCAATGCAAGCGCGGTAGGCATCCAAATCATATTCCTTGATGTTAATACCATTATACAGAATTTCCCCTTCGGTCGGATCGTAGAGCCTCATGAGCAGCTTGACAAGCGTGGTCTTTCCCGCTCCGTTGTAGCCAACGAACGCAATTTTATCGCCCTTGGAAATTTTAAGGCTTATGCCCCGCAGGATCTCGTCGTCCTTGTAAGCAAATCGAACGCCACGAAGCTCGAGAGATTCAAATGCGCCCGGTGTTTTCGTTCCGCCGACGATCTTCGGCTGATATGCGAGGAACGTTTTCATTTTATCCACGAAAAGCGCGTGCTCCTTGGATTTCACGAGCCTGTCCAGCAGATCGCGCAAAAGCCACGAAAGCTGCCAGATCGCCGTCACGCCAGCCGCAAAATCGCCGAGCGCAACGCTACCCGTCACGAGCAGCTCGTAAAGCAAAAACAAAATGACGATTCCATCGCCAAGGCTCATCATACCCCACGTGGCAACGGCGAGCCAATAACGCTTCGCCGCGTATTTGCGCACGATCTGCATTTTTTCATCGACGGCTTTTTCGTGCTCGCAGAGCAGATTTTCCGAAACGCGCGTGAGACGGATCTCCTTGGCACAATCGGCAAGACGGAACATACGGTTGACGTAATTCGTCTTTCTGTCGAGGGGATTGAAGTCCTGCGCGCGGTTGTAATCCACCTTTGCCGCCAGCATTTGAAAAACGATACGCGCCGCAGTGAAAAAGAAAATGATCGCCGCCAGGATCGGATGGATCGTGACGATCAGCCCCGTAACGAGAACCGATGCCACACTGCGGTTGATGAGCTTCGAGAGGTCGTCGAGCTGTTTTGTCACACGTCCGTCGGATTCGTTGATCGACCAGATAAAATCGTTATAAAATTCGGGATCGTCGTAGCACGCGAGATCGAGAGATCGTGCCTTTTCAAAAAGCTCCGTATGCAAACGGTATTGCAGATTTTTCTGAATGATGGGCTTCAATACCTTCCAATACGAATAATGGCACAGATACAGAACCATATTATAGACCGCCATAAAGACGATCAGATTCAGCACCGTCAGAAACGGCTTGCCCTCTCCGATCATATCAAAAAGCATTTTCGTATAATAAAGCTCGATTGCGTTATTGATACCCCAGGCAATTCCCTCTACAACCGTGCAGATCACGTAAAGGGGCGCGTATTTGCAAGCGATACGGAACAAAAAGACGTTGTTCCGCACAAGTATGCCGAGTCCGAGCTTCTTTTCTTCTTTTTTCTTTTCCATCATGATAAACTCACCCCCAATGCCACGTAGTTTTCCGCTTGCTTGCGGAACATATCGGCGTATTTTCCGTTTTTCGCCATCAGCTCCCCGTGTGTGCCGACCTCGATGACCTCACCGTTTTCCAGCATATAAATGCGGTCCGCCATCACGGCAGAGGAAAGGCGGTGGGAAATGAAGATCATGCCGCAGTTTTCGCAAGCCTCCGTCATATTTTTATACATCTCATATTCCGCGATCGGGTCAAGCGCGCTCGTCGGCTCGTCGAGAATCACGAAAGCATTTTCTTTGGTAAAAGCGTGGGCAATCGCAAGCTTTTGCGTTTCACCGCCCGAAAGCACCGTGCCGTTTTTGTCAAATTCTCTGGTCAGAATGCTATCCGTTCCCTCGGGCATTTCGGAAACGCGCGTCGCCGCGCCCGATTTTTGCAGCGCGGTTTCTACGATGGCTTCATCACCCTCCCGCATGGGTCGGAGCAAAACGTTTTCCGAAACGGAAAGCGAAAAGACATGGAAATCCTGAAAGACAGCGGAAAACGACTCTCTGTATTCCTTCACGGAATAGTCGCGGATATCCTCGCCGCCGAGCGTGATGCGCCCATCCGTCGGGTCGTACAGACGGAGCATGAGCTTGACCAGCGTGCTTTTTCCCGCGCCGTTGTGTCCCACAAGCGCGATTTTTTCCTTTTCTCCGCAGGTAATATGGATATTTTTCAGCGTATCTTCCTCTGCGCCGTCGTAGCGGAAGCTGACGTTTTCGAGGACCAGATCGCCCTTTTTCATCGGAAGCACCGTCTCCCTGTCTCGGATCTTCGGCTCGTAGTCAAGGAAGAAGCGGAAATTCTCGATATAGAGCGCGTGCTCCTGAAAACGGAACAACGTGTCCGCCGATCCCGTAATGCTCCAGGAAAGCGTGGTCAGCGCATTGATGATGACAAGGCAGTCACCGTAAAGGATATTCCCCGTCACAAGCGTCTGATAAACCGCGTACACCGTCGCGCCGAGGAAGGTGAAAACCTCGCGGAAGATCTCGATGAGATATCCGTAGAGCGCGCATTTGAATCCGTATTTGCGGATCACGGCTTTCGTATCCTTGATTGCCGTCGCAAATCTCTTTGCCATGACGCGGTAGATGTTCGAAAGGCGCATTTCCTTGGCATAGTCGCCGAGATAATAGGTACGGCGCGTATAATCACAGCGGCGGTTCATCGCCACGGTCTGCTCGTATTTCTCAAAATCCGCCTTTTTCTGCTTCTTAATAAAGATCGAAGAAAGTAGCGGAATCAACAGAAAGAGTAAAAACACGGGGTCGATCGCAAACAGAAGCGCCGCGTTTGCCGCAAACCGCACGGTTTCGAATACCATCATGGAGCAGGACGAGGCAACGCCGTCCGCGCGCGAAACGGTCTCGTTCAGCGCCTTCATATACTTGTCGTAAAAATCGGGATTTTCATAGCAGGCAAGATCCACGCTTGCCGCCTTTTTATAAACGAGCTCCTGAAAATATTTTGCCGTTTTCTGATAATAAAATCCCGAAAAGATCTGATACCAAAGCTGCTGAACGAGAACAAGCACCACGTTCAGCACCGTCATGGCGACGAGAAGCGCTGCAAGATCGGAAAAGCCCTTGCCCTGCTCGATGCCGTTGACGATATGGCGCAGCATATACTGCCATGAGAAAAAGCCGATGACAGCCTCCAGCGCCCAAAGCCCCATCTCAATGGCGATCCGCCCGGGACTTGCCTTGTGTAGCAATTTCAACATAAATAAATTGTTGGAAACGGTCCGCCGAAAGGATATTTTCGGTTTTTCGTCCTTTTTTTGTTCTGACATATTGTGCCACCTCCACTGTCAAAATAAAAATTGCGACAAAAATCCCAAAGAGGGATTCATGCCGCAAGATCATGTTCGATATTGGTTTTCGGACGCATCTGCAACCTGATGGAGCGGAGTGCAACTCTTCCGCTTTTTCGTCCGATATTATTTTAGCATGGATACCCTGTTTTGTCAATAGATTTCGACTCTACCTTTTGTTGAGTTGGAATCAACGCTTGCGTGAAAAACGCGGGGACTTTGTACGCCTACCTTTATTATACTGCCCGATCCGTCGTTTTCAACAGATCGGGATAAAAGCTCCGCATTGGGGATAAACGGTTCAGCCGACTACCGTTCATCAAAGAAATCATCCGTCGTACATTCCAGAAGCTTTGCGAGCTGCGGCAGGAAGTTAATATCGGGATAACAGATATTCTTCTCCCATTTGCAGACCGCCTGCGCCGAAACGCCGATCAATTTACCGAATTCCTTTTGTGAAAGCCCGTTTTCCTTGCGGTATGCCTTGATCTTCTCTGCAATCGTAATGCGGCAAGCCCTCACACCACGCCCTCCTTTGCCAAATTGATGTTTCTCATGCGGTTAATTAGTGCCATGAACTCCTGCTTGCGGGGCAAATCGAGAAATCTTTCGCAGGTCGTAAAGAACGAGGAATACACAAAATCAATACCTTCTTCCTCGATTCTCTCATACAGCTCGTTTATTTTCTTTTCGATATCGATTTTTCGGTCGGTGTTCGTGACCTCAATTAAGCGAAGCATAAACCCAAGCGTATCCAACTGACGGGAGCATACGATATCATGAAGCCCCCGAACGTCGATCTTTTCGTCTCCGATAATGATAAAGCCCATATCCGAAACAGCGAGCCTTTCCGTACCGCTGCCCTTCGGATAGGAAGTAAAACCGTCGGAATACAAAATTCGTCTTTGTCCCCAATCTGCAATCGGAGGTAATTCCGTTTTGATGCCGCAGGAATGGCAAATATGTTTGGATTTTTCGGTTACGTCGTGAATCAGATAATCCTCCATCATATAGATCTTGTCGGCAACAGAAAGGTATTCCCCGCTCCCGCCGATGACAAGAATCGTGGAGACGTCTTTCGCCCTATACAATTCGTCCACGCGGTCGGTAAAGGGTGTGATCGGTTCTTTTTCGATCAGCGCTTTCATCATGCGGTCGCGGATCATAAAGTTCGTGGCACTTCGGTCCTCGTCGATCAGAAGCAGCTTTGCGCCCATATGGACGGCTTCCATAATGTTCGCCGCCTGCGAGGTCGAGCCCGAGGCGTGTTCGGTCGAAAAATCGCTTGTGTCACCGCCGGGCAACCACTTGATAAACGGCGAGATATTGACGTGCCTTACGCTCCTGCCGTCCTCTGCGGATATGGTAACGGCGCTTTCGTCTGTGATACAAAGCTCACGACCGTCGCCACGGACATGGTCATATATACCGGCGGAAATCGCGTCCAGCAAAGTCGATTTTCCCGAATAGCCGCCACCCGTAATCACGGTAACGCCTTTTTTGATTCCCATTCCGCGTACACCGAAAATCTCAATTTCATCACCGGGCGTGGATTGAAACGGAATCGCATCCGTCATTGGTAAGTCAGTCCCTTTTGCGCGGGGCAAAATACTGCCGTTTGCAACGAAGGCGCAATAGTCACTCTCCTTCAACCACGTACGGATCGCGGCTTGCTTTCTTGCAAGCGCGGCGGCGTTCTCCAAGCCCTCCCTCTTGAAATTCAAAATAAAACGGTCAACCGCATCGGGAAGGTCACGGCAAAGCATTTGTATGGTCTTGCGAAGCTTCCTTTTCGGCAGCTGCACCTGAACGAGAAGGCAAAGACACATAAGAGGAGGTCGGGAAATACCGTCACTGAGCAGATAGACCTCCGAGCCCGCGTCGTTTTCATAATCCTTTTGCGGAAAAAGCGCAAAGTACGCCGCGTTCCTGCGGACGACCTCTCCACCCGGAGTGCAAACGTAATATTTGCCGTTTTCATGGTCGGGACGGCTTCGGTTATACAGAGCGGCATTCAGCTCATCCATATACGGCTTGAACGCGCGCAAACAGAAATCCGCCTCCGCATTCTCCGTTTCCCTGCTTGGAATCTCGATGCCCAGCGTTGCGCACGGAATGGTGATCAGAACCGTCGGCTTATCCTGCGCCAATTTGTGCGTGACGGAAATGGCAAAGCCAACGCTCTCTCTGTAATAGGTTGCGCTGTAGTCCACATACGGCAATATCGTCGGATGCGCGGGATCGCATACGACCATACTGCCCTCATACATTTCCCTGTAGGTCGACGTATCGGATTCCATCGCAAGCAGTTTATTTTTTAATCTCTTCATGAAAAATCCCCTCTTTCTTTTTTTCGAATTCCCTTAGTAACAGACATCAAAATTCTCCTTTCAGTTTGGTGAGATTTCCGTTTTCGACTGATATTCCGGTGCTTTCTTCGAACCTATCTCCCGCAAAAATACTAACATACAAGACCGCACAAATCAAAAATTTGTCTGTAAAATTTTGAATGAGGATTTATGAAACGAAACCCCGAGGGATATCGTGCAGAAAACATCTGCTTGGATTTTTTAAGTTCCATTA
>JAFQOX010000006.1 GCA_017412045.1 Clostridia bacterium | reverse complement strand
GAGCTACCGGGAGTCTGTACTTTTGGAATCAGAAAAAGAGCAGTCGGGACAATTGATGGCGCGCAAGCAGTCCAGCGGCACGCTGGTTTGCTTCTTTTTGGTGCTTTTTCTTTCAAATAAAGAAAAAGCACGTCGTTTCCCATTTTCAAAGGGAATTTTTGCATACTTTTGTAGAAAAGTTCTCCCATAAACAATCATTTACCGCTCCATCGAGCTCGCATTTGAAAAAAGCGGTTATTTTTCAAACAATCCCTGATAAACAAAACCGTACGGACAAAATCCGTACGGTTCGTCATGCATGAATTTTGATCTGTCATTCGCTTTCGCGGAAACGGAATCAAACCTTTTCCACGCCGATGGTCATCTTCTTGTCGCCGATGCTCCATTCCTTGGAGGTTGCGCAAGCGGAATCGAAAACGAAGGCATCGCAGAGCGTTTTGCCCATGATGTCGGCGGCGTTCTTTTCCATAACGTCGCAGAGCGCCTTGCTTGCGGTCACGTGAACGCGGATTCTGTCGAGCACCTCGAAGCCGGAATCCTTACGCATGGTCTGGATCTTGGAGATGATCTCGCGGACGTTGCCTTCCTCGATCAGCTCGGGCGTGAGGTTGGTGTCGAGAACGACGGTCACACCGTTATCGGAGAGGGATTCAAAGCCGGGCATCTGCGCCGCGCTGATGATGAGGTCCTCCTTGGTAAGCTCTGCCACGACCTCGCCGAGGTCGATTTTGAGCAGACCCGTCGCGTTCAGCTCTGCCATAGCGGCGTTGCCGTCAACGGTGGGAAGAATGGCGCGGAGCTTGCCGAGATTCTTGCCGAGCTTCTTACCGAGGGTACGGAGCTGGGGCTTGAAGGAGTAGGAGGTGAAGGCGCTGACGTCGTCGGTATAGATGACCTTTTTGACGTTGAGCTCGTCCTCAATGATCTCGGAATACTCGTCGGGAAGCGCGATTTCCGCTTTGACGTACATAGAGGCGATCGGCTGACGGTTCTTGATGTTCGCGCTGTTACGGCAAGCGCGTCCGAGAACGACGACGTCGAGAACCTCGCCCATCTTCGCCTCGAGATCCTCGTCGATCCACGCCTCGTTAGCGACGGGGAAGTCGCAGAGGTGGATGGATTCGGGCGCGTTCTCGTCAATGCTGCAAACGAGGTTGCGGTAGATGTCCTCCGTCATGAAGGGGATCATGGGAGCGGCAACCTTACAGAAGGTGACGAGCGCGGTGTAGAGGGTCATATAAGCGTTGATCTTATCTTGATCCATGCCGGGCGCCCAGAAACGGTCGCGGCTGCGGCGAACGTACCAGTTGGAGAGGTCGTCGATGAAGGACTGGAGGACCTTGGTGGTCTGAAGGATTTCATAGTTTTCGAGGTTCTTGTCAACGGTCTTGATCACGGTATTCAGACGGGAAAGAACCCATTTATCCATAACGGAAAGCTTGTCGTAGTCAAGCGTGTATTTCGTGGCATCGAATTTGTCGATGTTCGCGTAGAGAACGAAGAACGCGTAGGTATTCCAGAGCGTGCCCATGAATTTGCTCTGACCTTCCTTTACGGTCTTGCCGTAGAAGCGGTTGGGGAGCCACGGCGCGCTGTTGGAGTAGAAGTACCAGCGGATCGCGTCTGCGCCGTAGGTTTCGAGCGCATCGAAGGGATCGACGGCGTTGCCCTTGGACTTGGACATCTTCTGACCGTTCTCGTCCTGAACGAGACCGAGAACGATGACGTTCTTATAGGGCGCCTTATTGAAGATCAGCGTGGAGATGGCGAGCAGAGAGTAGAACCAGCCGCGCGTCTGGTCCACAGCCTCGGAGATGAAGTCTGCGGGGAAGTGCTTCTCGAAAACGTCCTGATTTTCAAAGGGATAGTGCCACTGCGCAAAGGGCATGGCGCCGGAGTCGAACCAGCAGTCGATAACCTCCTTGACGCGGTGCATTTCTTTGCCGCAGTGAGGACATCTGATGGTAACGGCATCGATGAAGGGGCGGTGGAGCTCGATATCGTCGGGGCAGTTGTCGGACATTTCCTTCAGCTCTGCGATGGAGCCGACGGCGTGCTTGTGTCCGCATTCGCATTCCCAGATATTGAGAGGCGTACCCCAGTAACGGTTACGGGAGATACCCCAGTCCTGTACGTTCTCGAGCCAGTCGCCGAAGCGGCCCTTACCGATGGATTCGGGGATCCAGTTGATGGTGTTATTGTTTGCGATGAGGTCGTCGCGCACCTTGGTCATTTCGATGAACCAGGAGTCGCGCGCATAGTAGATCAGGGGCGTATCACAGCGCCAGCAGAAGGGATATTCGTGCTCAAAGTTGGGCGCTTCGAAGAGCATACCGCTTTCGCGGAGGTCCTTCAGGATGATCGGATCGGCTTCCTTGACGAATTTGCCTGCGTAGGGAGTCTGCTCGGTCATTTCGCCCTTTGCGTTGACGAACTGAACGAAGGGGAGATTGTATCTTCTGCCCGTTTTCAAGTCGTCCGCACCGAAGGCGGGCGCGGTATGAACGATACCGGTACCGTCGGTCATGGTGACGTAGTCCGCGCAGGTGAGGATGTGCGCCTTTGCGCCGAGGCTTGCGACGTAATCGCCGGTGCAAGCGAAGAGGGGCTCGTATTCGCGGTATTCGAGGTCCTTACCGGTCATTTCCGCGAGGATCTCGTAAGCGGGCGCGTCATCCGTTTTCAGCTTGCCGAGAACGGTATCGAGGAGCGCCTTTGCCATATAGTAGGTGTATCCGTCAGCCGCCTTGACCTTGCAGTAGGTCTCGTCGGGGTTGACGGTCAGCGCGACGTTGGAGGGAAGCGTCCAGGGCGTGGTCGTCCACGCGAGGAAGTATGCATCCTCGCCGATTGCCTTGAAGCGGACGATCGCGGAGCGTTCCTTTACGGTCTTATAGCCCTGCGCGACCTCGTGGGTAGCAAGGGGAGTGCCGCAGCGGGGGCAGTAGGGGACGATCTGGAAGCCCTTGTAAAGCAGTCCCTTATCGTAGATCTGCTTGAGCGCCCACCATTCGGATTCGATATAATTGTTTTCGTAGGTAACGTAGGGATTGTCCATATCCGCCCAGAAGCCGACGGTGCCGGAGAAATCCTCCCACATTCCCTTGTATTTCCAAACGCTTTCCTTGCATTCCTTGATGAAGGGAGCCATGCCGTAGCGTTCGATCTGCTCCTTGCCGTCGAGACCGAGCTTTTTCTCGACCTCAAGTTCAACGGGGAGACCGTGGGTATCCCAGCCCGCCTTGCGGTCTACCTTGTAGCCCTTCATGGTGCGGTAGCGGGGGATCATATCCTTGATGACACGGGTCAGAACGTGACCGATGTGGGGTTTGCCGTTGGCGGTCGGAGGACCGTCAAAGAACGTGTAGTTTTCACAGTCGCATCTGTCTTCGATGCTCTTTTCAAAGATCTTGTGTTCTCTCCAGAACGCCTCGACCTTCTTTTCTCTTTCAACGAAATTCAGATTCGTCGATACTTTTTCGTACATGAGAAAGCCTCCTTTTTATTTTTATCTGTAAAGAATAAAAAAATCTTCGTCCGTATATAGGACGAAGACAGAAACTTCGTTTAACCACCTATCAAACATACAGACATATGCCGTTCCGTGACGCGGAACCTGCGTCGCCGATTACAGTCGTTTTACGCTTGCCGTAAAACGGGTTCACCGACGCGGCTCGGAAGTGATCTTCGACGATTCCTACTCCATGCCGAACTTACACCGTCTTCGGCTCGCTGAGATTTTTCGGAAAAGCTACTTTCTTCGTCATTGCCTTTCAGATTTATTTTATTCTATATTATTTTATTATAAAAATACGCGTTTGTCAAGGTGTTGAGAAGCTTTTTCCGATATAACGGCATTTATTTTTATGGAAAATGATCCCGCAATGAAAGACAAACGGAATTTTACGGCAGCAGTTCCCCAGAAAAATGAGCATAGAGGCTTGAAAATCGCGGAGCTCGGCGTACCGGCAGGATAATCTGAAATTTTTCGACGGGCAGGACTGTAAACAATCGCTTGTCGTTCTGACTCAAAAAAGTAAATATTGTTGCCCCGGAAAATCCGAGGCATCCTCTTGAAAAATCCTCCGTATTGCGGTATAATGGAACCGTAAAAACAAAAATAGGATCAGGAGGATACTACCATGAAACGACTTTCACCCGCCGAGGCTTGGGCACAGGGAAAAACCGTCATCACCGCCCATTCCGGTTGCGAAAAAACACCGCCGAACAGCCGCGAGCATCTTCTGGCAGCCATTGCATCCGGCTCTGAAATGATCGAATTCGACGTTCGTATGGCAAACGGAGAATTGATCCTGTCCCACGACGAGCCCGAGGATCCGAGCGCCTGCGTCACGCTGCGTGAGTGCTTCGCCATGATCGCGCCCGAGGAAAATCTGCATATGAATATCGACGTCAAAACGGAGGGTCTGATCGAGCCCGTGATGGCGCTTGCAAAGGAGTTTCCTTTGGAGGGACGCATCATCTTTACGGGCGCTTGCAATAATGACCGCGCGCTCGCGCTTTCTCTCGGCGCGGATATGTGGCGCAGTATGTGGCCCGGCATGGAAATTCCCGACGGCATTGCAGACAACAAAAAGGACGGAAGCCCCTTTCTCAACGTCGCTTACTGCATGATCACGGAGGAAAACAACCGCGAGCTGATCGAAAACGGATTCGCCTTCTCCGCATGGACGGTGGATAAGGACTATTTTCTCCGTCTGTTCCTCCGTATGGGCGTTGCCAACATCACGACGAGAAATCCCGTTCGCGCGATGGAGCTTCGCAAAGAGATTCAAGGATTCTGATATAGAGAAAAAGTCAGTTAAAAAATTCAGTTTCGTCAATTTCGCCAAAAGATGAGATGCTAAAAAGCCTTCCTCCGCACATTATGCAACACGAAAAGCATTTCGTGTTGCAAAACGTTAAGGAAGGTGCCGAGTTTACGAGGCGGAAGGAGCCCGCGTGCAAATAAGGCTTTTGAAAAAGTTCTGTTTGCGTACAATTTTACACTTGCAAACAGACAAATCCAATCCAAAATTCTTGAATCACGCACTCTCCCTCAGTCTTTTGCTTC
>JAFQOX010000055.1 GCA_017412045.1 Clostridia bacterium | reverse complement strand
TTCAATTTTTTTGTAAGAAATCGAAAATTTTGTTGTTATCGTTATAGGAAGGCGCCTTCCATATATCTTAATACAGAAAGGAATTTTTGCTTATGAAAAAACTATTTGCGCTTTTACTCGCTTTTACGTTGTTGTTTTTAACTGCCTGCAACAACAAACCCGCCGACAGTACGACAGGTACGGGTACAGGAACGGGAAATCCTCAAAATCCGGTTACGCCAAACGAATTGGAATTGAAGGACACGATTATTTGTAAGTATACGCGTGATTTTATCGATCTTCCGTCTCGCGTCATCTATGAAGGAAGCGGAGGACTTGTGCATTATTACAGCAAAGCGGACGGAAAGGCATACGTTTATTGCTTTGATCCTCTTTGTGAACATGACGATGGATATTGTTTGGCAGCAGCTTGGAAATCCGTAGAAACACTGGGATTTAATTTTGGGTATACTTTTTTTATTAACAACCGTTTTTACGGCCATACAGGGTTCGGACAGATCATATCCTTTTCTTTTGACGGAACGGATAAGAAAATCGAATATGATGCGGAATATGATAACGATGCGATTTCCGGAAATCCTTGGGGACATTGCATAGCTATCGGACCCTATATTTATATTGATCTGCGCTCATATGCAAGCGAAGACGGCAAGGCTCATACGTTGCGCTTTAACGTCGAGACGGGTGAGATGGAGGATCTGACCGAAAAAACGGGAAATTATATGTATCCTTCATTTTTCTATAACGGCATGATATACGGTTATGATCATGGTTCAGGATATTTGAAAGCGGATCTTGATCTCAACTCCTATGAAGAAATTGAAAGAATTCCGTATTCGAATCATTTTTCCGGAAGCCGTTTTTTGAACATGATACGTGATCAAGACGGAATCTACAAAACCCATTTTTACGATATGAAGACGGGAACAACGGAGATGCATGAAATACCGGGGCTGACGATCGACGGCTCCCGTGTTCTTCTCTATGCGGATGAGAATTATTTGTATTTTTACAAATATGAAGAATTTTTGCTTGGAGAAGTATGGTTCAGAGGAGAACTGAAACCGACTTACAAATATAACGACGGATCTATTTACCGTGTCAATCACGATGGCACAGGCCTTGTTTGTATATACGAGGAATCGGAATTCAACATTACAGGGAGAGAAGCAATCATCATCGGCGATCAATTTCTGGTAGAAGGAAAGAATGTCCGCGTTCGTGACAATCAGACTGAGACGTGGGACAGCGGTCTCCTTGTCGGCACCATCGGCGCGGACGGCAAGATCGACGAGTTGAAGCCCGTGGAAGTTGTTGAATAAGCATCCCATGAGCGAAAATTTGAAACAGAAAGGATTTTTACTTATGAAAAAACTATTTGCGCTTCTCCTTGCGTTTTCGTGCTTGTTTTTGACGGCGTGCAATCAAAATCCCGCTGACAGCACGACAGGTACGGGTACAGGAACGGGAAATCCTCAAAATCCGGTTACGCCAAACGAATTGGAATTGAAGGATACGATTGTCAGTAATATTACCAGAGACTTTATTGATCTCCCGTCTCGCGTTGTATATGAACAGGGGATGGTGTATTATTACAGCAAAGCGGACGGAAAAGCGTACGTTTATTGCTTTGATCCTCTTTGTGAACATAACGATGGATATTGTCTGGCGAATCCCTCAAATATGGAAACGATCGGATTTAGTTTTGGATACACTTTTTTTATCAACAACCGTTTTTACTACCATACAGGATTCGGACAGATCATATCCTTCGCTTTTGACGGAACGGATAAGAAAATAGAATACGATGCGGAATATGATAACGATGCGATTTTCGGAAATCCTTGGGGACATTGCATGGCTGTCGGGCCCTATATTTATATTGATCTGCGCTCGTACGCAAGCGAAGACGGCAAAGCTCATACCTTACGTTTTAACGTCGAAACGGGTGAGATGGAGGATCTGACCGAAAAAACGGGAAATTATATTTCGCCGTCTTATTTCTATAATGGTATGCTCTACGGGTATAATTCCACCCCGGGTTATTTGAAATCGGACTTAAATCTTAACTCCTGCGAAGAAATCGAACAGCTTTATTCATCGCGTTTTTCCTCCGGAAGCCGTTTTTTGAGAATTGTTTGTGAACAAGACGGAATTGCGAAAATCAGTGCTTACAATATGCAAACGGAAGCGCTGGAG
Organism: Clostridia bacterium; assembly: GCA_017412045.1. Taxonomy (GTDB): domain Bacteria; phylum Bacillota; class Clostridia; order Oscillospirales; family CAG-272; genus QALR01. The sequence goes on along the minus strand of JAFQOX010000055.1, from coordinate 43,038 downwards.
ACATACGAAATTCCCGGACTCGAAAAATCATCTAATATTATCTGTGTTGACGACGAGCACATTTATTTTTATCAGAAAGAGATCATATATCTTGGAGACCGTTGGTATAAGGATGAGTTGAAACCATATAACAAAACGAACAATGGTTCCATCTACCGTATCAATCTCGATGGCACGGGGCTCGTTTGCATCTACGAAGAAGATGAATTTGAGATCACGGGACAAGAAGCTGTGATCGCCGGAGATAAAATTCTGATAGAAGGACATAATATCCGCATTCGTGACAATCAGGTTGAAACTTGGGACAGCGGTGTTTTGGTCGGCACCATCGGCGCGGACGGCAAGATCGACGAGCTGAAGCCCGTGGAGGTTGTTGAATAATCCATAAAGATTATTTTTTGAAAAAACTGCCTCAAATCTGCGTCATTTGAGGCAGTTCCTTCTTTTAGAAAAAAATTTCAAACTTTTTTCAATTTTTTTGTAAGAAATCGAAAATTTTGTTGTTATCGTTATAGGAAGGCGCCTTCCATATATCTTAATACAGAAAGGAATTTTTGCTTATGAAAAAACTATTTGCGCTTTTACTCGCTTTTATGTTGTTGTTTTTAACTGCCTGCAACAACAAACCCGCCGACAGTACGCTTGGTACGGGTACCGGCACGGGTACAGGAACAACCAATTCTCCCAATCAATCGCAGCCAAGCGAATTGGATGTAAAGGACACGATCGTTTTCAATCTGAATCAAGGCTTTATTGATCTTCCGTCTCGTACCATCTACGAAAAAAGCGGAACGATGTATTATTACAGCAAAGTAGACGGAAACGCGTACGTTTATTGCTATGATCCTCTTTGTGAACATAACAATGGAGATTGCATGGCGAATCCTGATATGAGCTTTAATGCTCGGTACATTTTTTTCATCAACAACCGTTTTTATTATCCGATCAGTTCCGGAAAGATCATATCCTTCTCTTTTGACGGAACGGATAAGAAAATAGAATATGACGGGGAATATAATGGTGATCTGAACGTTTGGGGACATAGCTTGTCTGTCGGTCCCTATATCTATATTGAGCTGTACTCATTCGCAAGCGAAGACGGCATAGCTCATACGTTGCGCTTTAATGTCGAAACGGGCGAGATGGAGGATCTGACAGAAAAAACGGGAAATTATATTCGACCGAATTTTTTCTATAACGGTATGCTGTACGGCTATGGTCAGGGTATAGAACGTGTGAAAACAAATCTTGACCTCACCTACTGTGAAGAAATTGAACCGATTCCATCATCTTCCGATCATTTTTCTGGAAGCCGTTTTTTCGGCATTTATAATTCCCAAGGACATGCCTCTATCCGTCTTTACGACATGAAAACAGAAACGCTGGAAACCTATGACATTGAGGGATGGAATGAGGGTGATGGTATTTACACGCTCTATGCAGATGAGAATTATTTCTATTTTTACAAAAATGATAAGATTTTGCTTGGAGAAATATGGCAAAGAGGAAAGCTGAAACCGACTTACAAATATAACGACGGGTCCATTTACCGTGTCAACCACGATGGCACAGGTCTCGTTTGCATATATGAAGAGGCTGAATTTACGATTACCGGCAGTGAAGCGATCATCGTCGGCGATCAATTCCTTGTATTCGGACAAAATGTTCGCGTTCGTGACAATCAGACTGAGACGTGGGACAACGGTCTTTTGGTCGGCACCATCGGCGCGGACGGCAAGATCGACGAGCTGAAGCCCGTGGAGGTCGTTGAATAATCCATAAAGATCATTTTTTGAAAAAACTGCCTCAAATCTGCGTCATTTGAGGCAGTTTCTTCTTTTAGAAAAAAAATTTCAAACTTTTTTCAATTTTTTTGTAAGAAATCGGCGTTTTTTGAATTTATATATAGAGAGGGATAATTTTTGACATATACCCGTGAAAAACAGCCACACAAAATGGAAGGAACGGTTTGAATTATGATGATGGTATATTTTTTTCAAAGCATTGAACAACGCGGAACGGGAGTTTCACCATGACCGACGACCGGATACAGGAACAAAAAGAAATTTCTTTTGAAGAATTCTATAAGATTTATCAAGAGGATTTATTTTATTATGCGCAAGCTCATACGGAGATGTCTACGGAGGATACGGAGGATATCCTCGGCGAAGCCTTTTTATTGCTCTTCCAATCATGGGAACGTATAGAGCGGAAAACGCCTTTGCTTCTGATCGTCTGGATGAGGAAAACCATACGGTATTTGAATTATAACCAAAATCGAAAAAAGCACAGGTTTTCGATCGTTTCTCTCGATGACGTCCAAAATCTCCAAACTCAGTTTTTCGATATGGAGGAAAACGCCTATGCAGAACTGCTTGCCTGCATCCAGAGGCATCTTACTGCTGACGAATATCGGTTATTCATGGAAATCGTCATCTTTCAAAAAAGTTTTTCCCGGATCGCAAAGGAGCTGAACCTGAAAACTGACACGTTGTACGTACGCTGGTTTCGCTTGCGAAAGAAAATTCAAAGTTTTTTGTAGAAAGGAGCGATCAATATGGAACAAGAGAAGTTGACGGAAGCGGAAATTCGCGTGTGCATTTTATCAATTGATGACAAAATTGAAAAGGAGCTTGCAAAGCCGGATGCCGATATGTCGGTCGTTGAGAGTTATTTCAAGCAAATCAGGGATTTGAGAGGGAACACCCATAAAAAGGATGAGGCGGAATTAAAAGCAGACCTTCAAAACATTTACGCGCAGGCCTCGCAACGCAAAAAGAAACTGCGTTTTTGGCAGTATTCTTCTGTAGGAAGGCGCGTTGCTTCCATTCTACTTGTGATTGGATTAGTTTCTGTCTTTTCTGTGAGTGTTTATGCAGCGCGAGAACCTATTGCCCAATGTCTTTCCCGTGCGTATGACAAGTACGTTGAGCTCTTTTTCGATTTATCCGATATTGAAAAATCGCCGAGCACGATCGAAACGGTTTATACGCTTGGGTTTGTGCCGGAGGGATATGAATTAAATTCGCAATCTACGGAAATCAAAAACACTGTATTCATTTGGCAAAATAAAAATGGCGGTTCTATAGAATTAAGCCAAAATACTTTAGAGGCAACATACACGATAGATACAGAAGATACGGAACAAATTTCTTTTGCAGATGAACAGCAAGTTTTTTTCAAAAAAAAGTTTGGAAAGCAAACATATTTTTGGAATACGAATGAATATCAATTCTGGTTGTATATTGAGGATGACGATATTTCAGCGGAGGATGGCATGGAGCTGATCCGATCTATTATCAAATATGAAAAATAAACTATAAATTCGGAGGATTTTATGAAAAGAAAACTTTGTCTGATTTTTGTGCTGATCTTCACTTTGTCAGCATTACTTTCGCCTTCGGCATTTGCAGAAGGGATTTCTCTATACAACAATAATGTCGATACAACAACCACAAGTTTTTCTATCACCGATACGGGTGAAGCACAAGTTATGGCTGCATATAGTGGTTATTCCGGTGTCACAACCGGCGCCACGATCTGTATCAAGATCGAAAAGCGTAATCTGCTCATATTCTGGAATGAAGTCGTCAACGACGTCTACTATTTTAGAGAAGAATCCCATGCGGAAACGTTCGTATACCAATTGGAAAAGAAAGGGACTTACCGTTGCACGGTGGATTACCTCATTTCCGGTAACGGCGGCACGGATGATGAGATCACATTTCAGGATACTAAAACATATTAAACCTTAGATCGTGCCGCTCCGCAACCGTAAATTTTAATCAAAAATTTTCTCTCTGAAAAGTGACAGGCAAAATTTCTATGATTTTTCTGTCACTTTTCAATTTTTTAAAGATTTTTCAATTTTTTTGTAAGAAATCGGCTTTTTTTGAATTTATTATATGAGAGCACTTTTCAGATGCATATCTCGAAAGCGTTCTCAAACAGACAAATTTTCGAGTGCAAAATAAAAATACAGGAGGTTTCACACATGAAAGCAACAAAAAAATTGTTCGCGCTGTTCCTCGCCATGACCGTGCTGTTCACGGTTTGTTCGATTTCCGTTTTTGCTGCTAATACAAATGTATTTGCTTCTACTGAAGTGGAATATGGTCCCGATGACTTAATCACCGGAGAAGGAATTTTTCAACTTTATCCAAACGGACGTTCGATTGAATATCATCTCTGGTGTTACTATATTGCCGGTCCGGTGCAAAATCTTACCTTGTATGCACAATGCGCAGTAATTTATACGGATGGTTCCAGCGATTGCTATTCTGTCTCCGCAAACCGCGTGATAGGTCCTGGACGTAACGATGAAGTTTTTGATTATATTACTTTACCTACCGATAAAGAAATTGAATTTTTTAGCTTGGAGTTCCAAATTCATGCCAACGGAGTGATGTATTGGGAAGGTTATCTTGACGTACCTTATTCCAATTGACATAGTCGTTTTTATACAGTAAACCAATAATATAACGCGCTCGAAAATTTGTCTTTACTTCTTTTTTCAATATGATAAAATAATTATATCTTAATATAGAAAGGACTCTTGCTCATGAAAAAATTATTTGCACTTCTCCTTGCGTTTTCGTGCTTGTTTTTAACAGCGTGCAATCAAAATCCCGCCGACAGTACGATAGGAAAAGGAAATCCTCAAAATCCGGTTCAGCCGAACGAAACGGAATTGAAAGATACGATTATTTATAATAAAACAAGGGATTTTATCGATCTTCCATCGCGCATTGTCTATGATGACGGGGGGATTGTGTATTATTACAGTAAAGTTGATGGAAAATCGTATGTTTATTGCTTTGATCCTCTCTGTGAGCATAAGGGAGATTGCTTGGCACGTCCGGATCTTAAGGCCTGGAATTTCCAATGCACATTTTTTATGGATAATCGCTTTTATACGACAACGGCATATGGTCAAATTATTTCATTTTCATTTGACGGGACGGATATGAAAATAGAATATGACGCCGGATACGATCCGCAAACGGTGAGTCAATTTGGTTGGACACCGAATCCGTCCTCTTACGGTAAGTATATTTATATTCCTCTTCGTGCGGATGAAAAAGGCAATCCTCATATTCTGCGGTTTGATATCGAAACGGGCGAAATGGAGGATTTGACCGAAAAAACCGGAAATTACGTTTTGCCGATATTTTTCTATAACGGCGAACTTTACGGAACAAGCAGCGATAGCATAACTTGGATAAAATCAGATCTTGGTCTTCAATCTTGCGAAGTAATCGAAGGAATTCCGGTTTTCTCATATATTTCAGGAAACTGCTTTTTTTCTTATATATACAATGACCAATGGGATATTGAAGGTATTGAGATTTATGATATGAAAACGGGAGAATCCGAGATTCTGACGAACGAACTGATGGGTATTGAGCACGAGCCGCAAATCGTTTTTATAGACGAAGATTATATTTATTTTTATCAACTTGAATCAATTTATCTTGGCGATATCATAGTGAAAGACGAACTCAAGCCGTATTACAAGGGTAATGATGGGTCTCTTTATCGTGTGAATCGGGATGGTTCCGGTCTTATTTGCATATATGAAGAATCAGAATTTCAAATCATAGATTTTGAAGCCACAATTGCCGGCGATCATTTTTTGATAAAAGGACAAAACGTCCGTGTTCGTGACCATGTCAAAGAAACGTGGGACAGCGGCGTTCTGGTGGGAACCATCGGCGCGGACGGCAAAATCGACAGATTGGACCCCGTGGAGGTTGTTGAATAATTCCAAAAATAAAAAGAGGTTTTTCCGATTGACCGTGAAAAACCTCTTTTTATTTTTGTCAAATGGCGGTAAAACGAACGAGACAGGTATCGAAAAGCTTCATGGATACATACAACGAGCATTCCTTTGCGGTCAGGATTTCTTCTCTCACGAGTTCGCTGTCGTGCGCTGCATCCAGAAGGTAAAACTGCGCGCGAACGGCTTTCTCCGTGCCGAGTCCCTTGATCGCAAGGCAAACATCCTCTGCGGGTGCTTCGTCCACGTCGTCGAAATGCGTCAGCATGACCGCGCCGTTTTTGCCGTCGGTCGCCGCGCAAGCGTAAATATTTTCCGTCTGTGCGCAAACGTCCGCCGCCGTTCCCAATCGGCGGAGCTCCTTGAACTGATCGAACACGTAATAGCCCTTTCTTCTCGCCAGCGAATCGGTGTCGAAAAGACCGCACATACCGCAGGGACGCGCATCGTAATACATCAGCATATCAAGCTCGCTTGCCTGTCCCATAAACATCGCGCCCGCAACGAAGGATGCCCCCTTCAAGGAGGTTTCCATGCGCAGAGAATATTTCCAATCCTCCTCCATCCAACCGCGGATATAATTCCATTCATTCAAAATGAGTTCGGGATTGCCGAGCCCCAGTCGGTCAACCGTTTCCTTTGCCGCGCGGACCGCCGCCGCAATGCCCTCGGGCTTTTTCGTATATCTATGGAAGGAATAGAAATCAAGCGGCAATTTTCTGTCCCTCACCGCAACCATAAAAGCTTCTCTGTCTTCATTCAGAAAAGGAGAAGTAAACGCGGGACCGCCGATCTTGATGTCCGGGAAGCATTTCTTCAAATGCTTCGCCGCCACGTCGTAAAGGTCGATGAACTGCGCCATCGTTCCCTGCCAACAGGGATTCGAGCCGTCGTGATTGCGGCAGTCGGGCTCGTTCCAGATCTCCCAATATTCAATGCCGTAATGAAAGCCGTTTGCCCAGCCCTCGTTATAATGTCGGATGATATGCTCGCAGATCCGCGCCCATTTCGCATAGTCGCGGGGCGGATACGTGCCGAATTTATACCCGTGCTCGATCGAAGCGCCGAGACGGTAAAAAACCTTCGTGCCCGCCGCAAAGGTATTTCTCGTATATGCATCGGTCGGCTCAAAAACGTAAGATGCCGGATCGTTCTCATCCGCATCGAAGTTTTTGAAAATGCGGTGAACGTCCACCGTATGCTCGCCGCCGTAGCCGCTGTAAAAGGAAGCATCGTGATTGCGCGCGTAAGGAATCTCCAGCGCCGCGTAATCGCGAAAATTGGACGTCCCCCTCTCACTCATACCGGTCGGTCCGTTATTGACCGCGTTCATCGGCTTGATTGGCCCGAGCCCGGAAGAAAAATCAACGTGAATCGTTTTCATCATGACAGTCTCTCCTTTTCCAAAAGTAAATTGCCGTTATTTTCATTATAACAGAAAAAAATCTTTTTTCAACCGAATCCAAACGTTTTCTTTTTGGAAAAACAAAACGGGAGCAAGCCCGTTCTGCATTTCACAGAACAAAGCCTGCTCCCGAATTTACGTTCCAATGATATTACGTTTGGGAGAATCGATTACTGCAAAGTAACTTCGATAGCGAAAAGCTTTGCAACGGCATTGAAGATTGCGCGTTCTTTTTCGGTCTTGCCGCTTTCCGCGTAATATTCTTCGATACCCTTCTTGATATCCGCGCGGTCGTCCTCTTCAACCTCGATCACGATGGAATCGGAAACCTTCATCAGCGCGTTGTAAATCACGTCGGAATCCTTCGCGAAATCAACGAGTTCCTTTGCGAGCTCTTTATCGGTCAGATTCTTATCGTCAAGTGCAACGACCATGGAAACGAATGCATCGATTTCCGCGTTGTAGTCCTCTACGTCGGAGTTTCTGATTGCGAGCATTTCGTCAACGCAAGCCGCAACGGCGGTGCAAATCTCGTCCGCATATTTTTCGGGAACGTCCAGAGAAATCAGAAGCTCAGCGGAGAGAATATCGGTGGAAACTCTGTCCATCGTATTCATAACAACCTGAGATTTCAGCATCTGACGAACGAGATCAGCCATCTGATCGTCGCCCACCTTGCCTGCGGAGAGAATGTCGTAAATCGAGAGAACCGTATTGACTTCGTCATCATAAGTGGAAGAATTCTTGAGCTCCATCAATTCGCGGAGGAGCGCGTCGACAACGTCAAACGCAATCTCTGCGTACGCTTTTTTCACGCCCATGGAGATCAGGGTATCCTCGGAAAGGACGGTGGAGAGGAGATTCAGCGTGGTCTCATTGAGGTTCTGAACCAGATCCTTGAAGGACTTCGCGATATCCTCCTTGGAACCGCCGTCGGTACCCATGGAAGAACCGATGATGATCAGAGCGCCTGCGGAGTTGATGGTGCCGCCGATGTCCTCACCGTTGTTATAGCTGTCCTTGAGCGCGCCGATCGTGGTGCTGATCAGCTCGCCGTTGTCACCGAGATCGCCGGCAACCACGAGATCGAGCATGGAAGAACCTACGTCCTTCAGATTGGAGTTCTGGAGACCGGTAACCGCGTCTGCGATCTTCGTGAAATCAAGAGCGCCGATGTCTACGTTACCGTTTTCGTCGGTCGCGATATTACCGTTTTCGTCGATGATACCGTCAACCGCGCTTGCGAGATTGCAAACGACGCTTGCGAGCGTGCTTGCGGTCTCCTGCGCCTTGGAGGTGTCCGCTACCGCGCTCTGAACGGATTCACGGATGGACTGCTTGATCGTTTCAACCGTCGCAACGTCGGTTTCAAACTTTTCGGGATCAGCCATTTTCGTAAGAACTTCCTGCGCTTCGCTGTCTGCGGAAATTTCGGAGATCGTCGTCTTGACGGAATCCGCGTTGAAAGCTTCGAGCGCATCGTTGCCGTTCTCCATCATTTCGGACTTGATGTCCTCAACGATATGGCCTGCAAGAGTATTGGCAATATTTTCGTTGCTTCCGGCAACGGCGGTATTGATGATCTTGGAGATCTTCAAGGTAAGATCTGCGAGCTTCTGAATTTCAGCCTCGTATTCTTCCTTGGTCATGATGACGGGCGTTTCTGCTTCGTCGGCAGCCACGTAGTCGGCGGCAACCTGCGCAGCCTCATACGCTTTGATGCCATCGTAGTTGACGTTGGCATCCTTGACGCTGGAAGCAATGTCGTCCATCATATTGTTGTAAACCGCATTTTTGTCAGCGGGAACCTTGAGGCTGAGCGCAACGCTTTCCATTGCCATTGCCATAACCTCGGGAATCGCCGCGCAGAAAATTCTGGAATTGAACATTTCGCCGATCAGGGCATCGACAAATTCCTGATTGGAAAGAACGGTGAAGATCGCCTTGGGATTTTCGGAATCCAGAACAGCCTTGAGGAGACCGCCCTCGATGGCAACCTGCGCAACGGAGAAAACGGAATCGAATTCCGCGGGAATGTTTGTTTTCTGACCTTCGTACTCGATCTGAGAAACGGAGGAGAGATAGAGCTTACCTGCCAGAGAAAGACCGATCAGTCTGTAGGACTTGAGGATCGCTTCGTCTCTGACGGCGATGCCGTCCTTGATCTGCTGAGCGGTTTCGGCATCCAGAATCTCCTGGTCAACCATGGTGTCAATCACTTCGTACAGAGCCGTGTTTTCGGGAAGAATGCTGATCACGCCCAGAATCGGAGCGATGAGCATACCGAAAATCAAAGCACCGGTCACAGCGCCGACGCCAAGTCCGACGAACCGTTTGCCGAGGCGAACGATGAAGGGCTTTCTCTGCTTTTTCAGAGCCTTCTTTTCCGCTTTCTTTTTGGGGAACTGTTCTTTGAACATCTTTTTGCGCAAGGGCTTCTGAATGCAGCAGAAAACGAGCCAGGAAATAAAGCTGAGAAGGAAGAACATCACGGGGAAAATCACGATTGCCATAGCAAATGCGGGAGCCGCGAGGATCGCTTCCTTCAGCAGAGGAGCGGATTCCAGGAAATTAACGATCATTTCCTGAGAGCTGATCTGCGACAGAATCAATTCGCCGAGAGTCTGACCCTCGATCAAAAGCTTATCCGCGATCAGATTCGTGGCCAGAGCGGATGCAAAAAACGTGAGTACTGCGGCAAAAACGAGTGTGATCAGACGGATCACGGATTTATTCATACCGCGAACAAATCCGACGAAGGCGCTGAATCCCACGAAGACAAGGAATACGCAAAGCAAGATAAAAGATGCCGTGATCTCAATTGCCGGTATTCCAATTGCTGAAATATCCATTGTACATACCTCCTGATAAATATGAAATTATTTTTAGTTGAAACGCCGTAAATATCTTTTTGGAAAAATTCACGAATCGTTTTTTCTTTCCAAATCAGATATTCTCTTTGTATTATACATCAAATTGCGCATATTGTCAATATAATTTTTCCTTTTTTGGAATTCCGACACAAAAACATTGGCGTTATGCATAAACATAACGCCAAAAAAATCACAATTTTGACATTTTTTTATCAGAGTTTTGTTTTTCAAAAGAGATCTCTCCGTTCTCTGCCGAAACGGTCACGGTATCGCCGGGAACGAGCCTTCCGTCCAGCATCCAAAGAGAAAACGCATCCTCGATCCTGGAAAAGATTTCTCTGCGAAGCGGTCTTGCGCCGTATTGCTTGACGTCCGCGCACGCGGCAAGCATTTGGGAAACGCTGTCATCAAAAACGGCGTTGACACCGAGCAAACGGATTCGCTCGCCGACGTCGGTCAGCATTTTTCGGGCAATGGCAAGCACGCTCTCGTGAGAAAGACTGTCAAAAACGATTATTTCGTCAATACGGTTGATCAGCTCCGGTCGGAAATATTCCTTCAGCGATTGCATTCTCTGTTCCCGCTCGTGCGCGCTCTCATTTTGCGTGGAAAAGCCGAGCACTCCGCTGTGATGGTTGTCACCGCTTCCGATATTGGTCGTCAGAATGATGATGGTATTTTTGAAATTCGCCGTATGTCCCGCAGAATCCGTCAGCACGCCGTTATCCAGAATTTGCAACAGCAGACCGAAAACGTCGGGATGCGCTTTTTCGACCTCATCAAAAAGCACGACCGAATACGGAGAGCGCCGCACCCTTTCCGTCAGACCGCCGCCGTCGTCGTAGCCCACGTATCCGGGTGGAGAGCCGATCATTTTGGAAACGCTGTGCTTTTCCATATATTCGCTCATATCCAGACGGATCAGCGCCTTTTCCGACCCGAAAACGATGCTCGCGACGCAGGAGGCAAGCTCCGTTTTTCCCACGCCCGTCGGTCCCATGAAAAGAAGCGAGCAAATCGGGCGGACGGGATCTCCGAGTCCGACTCTTCCGCGCCGTATGGCTCTCGCCACCGCGGAGACCGCCCGATCCTGTCCGACGATCCGCTCTCCGAGCAGCGCTTCCAGATGCAAAAGACGTTCTCCCGCCGAATCCACGAGCTTTTTCACGGGGATCTTCGTCCAAGCCGTGACGACGTCCGCGATATCATCCGCATCGATGGCGATCCGTTGACATTCTCTTTCCCGACGGAGCTTTTCCTTTTCCACCCTCAATTTCTGCTCCGCCTGCCCCAGACGCTCACGGAACGCCATCGCCAGATCGAAGTTTTGCTCCCGTATGGCTTTTTCCTTTCCCTCCGTCAATTCGCGGATCTCCGATTCGCACGCGGAAAGCCCCGGCGAAACGGCGTAATTCGTCAGCCGCTTCTTCGAAGCCGCCTCGTCGATCAGATCAATCGCCTTATCGGGCAAAAAGCGCTCCGGGATATACCGCACGGAATAACGCACCGCCGCCTCCAGCGCCTCGTCTGGGATCACGATCTTATGGTGATTCTCATATTTGAAACGAAGTCCGCGCAGGATGGCAAGCGTCTCCTGCGGCGTCGGCTCCGAAACCAGAACGGATTGAAAGCGCCGTTCCAGCGCGGCATCCTTTTCGATATGCCGTCGGAACTCCGCCGTCGTCGTCGCGCCGATCACCTGCAATTCTCCGCGCGCAAGCACGGGCTTCAGAATGTTTGCCGCATCGACCGCGCCCTCCGCCGCGCCTGCGCCCACGATCGTATGGATCTCGTCAATAAAAAGGATGATGTTCCGATTTTTCATCACCTCGTCCATCACCTTTTTCAATCGGTCCTCAAATTCTCCGCGATATTTCGCGCCTGCGATCATGGCACTGATGTCCAGCGCGATCACCGTCTTTTCCGCCAGATTGTCAGGCACGGTCCCAGCCGCGATCCTTTCGGCGAGTCCCTCGACGACCGCCGTTTTTCCGACGCCGGGTTCACCGATCAGACAGGGATTGTTTTTCGTCCTTCGGGAAAGGATCTGGATCACCCGCTCCGTTTCCGCTTCTCTGCCGATAATGGGATCAAGAAGCCCCATCGAGGCGTAAGCCGTCAGATCTCTGCCGTACTGTCCGACCGCGGAATTTGCACCCTTCGGCTTTTTCATCATGAGATCCGGCTCGCCGCCGACGTCTCCGAAAAAGGAAATGACGTCGTTTTGCAATTCGTTGATGCTGACGTTCTGCGCGATCAGAAGCTTTACCGCCACCGATTCCCTTTCCTGTATCATCGCCAGCAAAAGGTCCTCCGTTCCGATCAGGGAATGTCCGTATTTTTCAGCCACGCCCGAAGAGCCCTCGATCACGCGCCTGAGCGCGGGCGTCATATCCGAGGAATCCGGATGCGTCGGCTCGCCCGTTCCCGAAACCTCACGGATCAGATTTTTTAAAGATTCGTACGTAATGCCCCTCGATAAAAGAATCCCGCCGCCCACGCTTTCGCAATCCTTCGTCATGGCAAGCAGTAAATGCTCCGTACCGATATAGGTGTGCCCCAGCGCGCCCGCTTCCGAGGACGAGCCCTTCAGGGCGTTTTTTGCCGTCGGCGTAAATTTATTCTGTATCAAACCGCGTTTCCTCCATATGCTCGATTTCCTTTTGAGAGTTTCCGAAAAGTATCTTGCGTTTTTTGATCTTTCGGTATATAATAGAGATATACAGTATCATTATATCCAAAATGGAGGCGTAAAATGCTATCAAAAGTATTTGGCGCGGGATTTTTTGGCATCGAAGGCTATTCCGTCACCGTAGAATGCAACGCAAACGACAGATTGCCCCTTTTCAATATCGTGGGACTCCCCGATGCGGCAATCAAGGAATCCAAGGACCGAATCCGCGCCGCCATCACCAACAGCGGTTTTTTCTTTCCCGATGCGGAGATCACCGTCAATCTGGCGCCCGCCGACAAGAAAAAGGAAGGCTCCTCTTACGATCTCGCCATCCTGATCTCCATTCTCAAGTGCGCGGGCGTGATTCCCGATCATATTTCGATGGACGAAAAATGCTTCATCGGAGAAATCTCCCTTTCCGGCGAGATCCGCGGCGTCAAGGGTGCGCTCACCATGTGCCTTGCCGCGCATAAAGACGGAAAAAAAGAAATTTTCATCGCCTCGGAAAACGCGGGAGAAGCCTCCATCGTGGAAGGTACGACCGTCTACGCGGTCAGAAGCGTCAGCGAGCTGATCTCCCATCTCAAGGGAGAAGCCGTGCTACAGCCTACGGTATTCGATACGCGGATGTTTGAACGAAACGTCTCGAACGCAAAGCTCGATTTTTCCGACGTAAAGGGCCAGACCCGAGCCAAGCGCGCGCTGGAGATCGCGGCGGCAGGCGGTCACAACGTCCTGCTCATCGGTCCGCCCGGCACGGGAAAAAGTATGCTCGCCAAAAGGCTTCCCTCCATTTTGCCGAGGATGACGCTGGACGAAGCCATCGAAGCGACGAAAATCCATTCCGTCGCGGGCTGTCTGCCTGAGGACGTTTCCCTGCTGACGCAGCGTCCCTTCCGCGCGCCGCATCATACCATGTCCGCCGCAGGACTTGCGGGCGGAGGAAAATTCCCGTCGCCGGGTGAAATCTCACTCTCCCACAACGGCGTGCTTTTCCTCGACGAGCTTCCCGAATTTTCCACGCAGGCGATGGAGGTCCTCCGTCAGCCGATCGAGGACAGAAACGTCACCATCACGCGCGTCAGCGGAAAGGTCACCTTCCCTGCGGATTTCATGCTGGTCTGCGCCATGAATCCCTGCAAATGCGGATATTACGGACACCCCACGCAGAAATGCACCTGCTCTCCCAATGACATCAAAAAATACTTATCCCGCATCAGCGGACCGCTTCTCGACCGCATCGATATTCAGGTGGAGATGCCCTCGCTTTCTTACGAAGAGATCGCTTCCGACAAGCCCGATGCGAGCGCGGAAACCTCCGCCGTGATCCTGGAAAAGGTCAACCGTGCGCGCGCCTTCGCGCAGGAGCGATACCAATCGGAGGACAAGCTGTACTGCAACGCGAGCCTGTCGTCCACGCAGATCCGCAAATACTGCAAGCTTGACGCCGCAGCAGAGGATATTCTGAAAAAGGCGTTCGACCGCCTCGGGCTCTCCGCGCGCGGTTACGACAGAATCCTTCGCGTGGCAAGAACCATCGCAGACCTGGAGGGCAGTACCGAGATCAAGGGCGCCCACATCGCGGAAGCCATTCAATTCCGCTCGCTGGACAGAAAATATTTTTCTTAATCCCCGTTATCAAAAAATTATATAATAAGAAAGGAGAACATCATCATGATTTCTCAGAACTACAAAACGGAATTTATCGAATTCCTTCTTGACGCAGGCGTACTGAAATTCGGCGATTTCATCGCAAAGAGCGGCAGAAAGCTCCCCTACTTCATCAACGCGGGCGACATCAAGACCGGCAAGCAGATCGAAAGACTCGGCGAATTCTACGCGCAGTGCTACCTCGACAAGATCGGCGCTGACAAAAATACCGTTCTCTACGGTCCCGCTTACAAGGGTATTCCGATCGCCGTAGCCGCAGCCGCAGCGCTCGCAAAGCACGACATCGACGTTCCCTTCTTCTTCAACCGTAAGGAAGCAAAGGACCACGGCGAAGGCGGCGTTTTCGTCGGCTACGTTCCGAAGAACGGCGAAGAGATCATCATCGTTGAGGACGTTATCACCGCAGGCACCGCGATCCGCGAAAGCCTCGCTACCATGCAGACCCTCGACAACGCGAAGGTTTCCGGCGTGATCATCATGGTAAACCGCATGGAAAGAGGTAAGACCGAAATGGGCGCGATGGAAGAAATCACCAAGGAATACGGCTTCCCCGTATACTCCATCGTCACCATCTACGACATCATCGACTACCTCGAAGCACATCCCGAAAGACTCCCCAGCCCCGACCATATCGACCGCATCCGCGCATATCTCAAGGAATACGGTCCGAAGGCGTAAGCGTGCTTCAAGCGTATTCTCAAAAGACTACGCAATGAATTGCGGAAGTTGCTCGCCTATCACCATTTTTCTCATATTCATACAATATAAACGGCAAGCTCGATTTTGCGCAATTTCCTATAGTTAAAAAACAAGAGCAAGAATAAAAGGAAAAACTCCTTCTATTCTTGCTCTTTTCTGCCGTATAGGGGTTTGGGCTTCATCCATATCGCATGAAAATTAAAGCTTACCCTCGCCGGGATCGTTTATTGTTTCCTTCATTTCCGAAATAAGCTCTAAAAAAAGAAATATGGCGAGATTGATACCGCTGGTCAAACCGTTTGGAAACATTGCCACATACTTGTAAGCAAACGTAATAAAACAGTATATTGCACCCAAACAAAAAAATGCAATCATATAAGTTATAGAATCCTCGTATACTTTTTTCCTGATAGATTGAAACATCAGCTTAAAAACGCCATAAACGATAACCGGGATGACCACCATTTCGACACCTTTTGCAAGTTTATCCGCCTGTGTATAAAACAATATATGTAAGACAAGGAGTGTTAAATATATACCTGCAGAAAACAAAAAGAATACTTTTTCCTTGCTTACGATGAATTTATAGATTGATTTCAGATTTTTCATCTTGAACTCCATTTTACAAATTTTGATTGCTGATTTATTAAGGGTTTCACATTTGTAAACATTCCCATGAAATAACTTGCAAAAAGCGATTTTTATCTCCGTTTCATAAGCTTCTGACTGCGGATATCCTTACCCGCAAATAAGAAAATTTCAAACTCCCCGAACAGGCGCGAGGTAATTCTGTCTGTATATTTCGCCAGCAGCTCCTCTTTTCTCACGTTTGTGGAAATGATCATGCTCTTTTCCGCAACCAAACGCGAATTGATCAGATTGTACAGGCACGGCACCGTGAACTGCGTCTGCATTTCCGTGCCGAGGTCGTCAATGATGAGAAGCTCGCATTCCATATAACGGCGCGTGCGATCCTCACCCGCAGGAACTCTGCCAAAGCGTTCCGCCTCAAAATCCGAAAAGATCTTCTGCGCGCTTTCGTAGACCACGTCGTAGCCCTTGTCGATGATGACCTTGGCAATCGCGCTGGACAGATGTGTTTTTCCAAGCCCCGTCGTACCGACGAATAAAAGGTTTTTCATCGAAGTACCGTCAAATTTTGCCGCATAATGCTTTGCGCGCTGCAGAATGCGCTCCATATTGAGTCTTTCGGTTCCTTCGTAATACTTCAGCTCGAAGGTCTCAAAATTCTGCTTTTCGATCAGCTTGAGAACGCCCGAGCTTTCATATCCCGCGTAATTCAAGGCGGTACGCAGACATTTGCACATTTTGCCGTTCACAAAGCCCGTATCCATACAGTCGGGACATTCATAATGCACGTCGCTGTAATCCGCGGGATAACCGCCCGCGCGGAGCAATTCCGCCCGCGCCTCCAGAAGCATGGTATTGCCCTCCTCCAGACGGCGGATGCGGTCGGCAAGCCCCTCTCTCCCGTTCAGAGCCTCCCGCATGATGCGGAGTCCCGTGGTCGAAAGCGCGCGGTCGATCTCCGCGATCTGCGGGAATTTTTCGTGAAGCTCCGCCTTTCTCGCCTCAGCCGCCTGCTGGGCGCGTATATTTTTATCCTTGAACTGCGCCGCTATGCGCTTGTAGTTTTCAGCATTGTACGCCATAATATGACCGTGCCTTTCCTTTGATTTCCCGTTCTTCGTACGCTGTCCGGCACCGTCCCGAAGGATCCGCGTTTACGTACCGCTTTCAGAGGATCCGTCCCCTCTGAGCGTTGCCGCAGCAAAAAATTCGTCCAGATCGAAGCCGATGTCCTTCGCGGCTTCCTGCTGTTTTTTCTTTTCATATTCCTGTTTGCCCTTGGGCAGATAATTTTCAACGTCTTCCTTCGTACGGCATCCCTCGTTATACCACGTGCTGAGAATCTTGTTCTCATACGTCATCTTCGGCGCGGGAATGGATGCCATCATCTGATAATATCCGAGCTCGATGACCTCGTAGGGGAGATTCCAGTCGATCACCCAACGGGCAATGCACTGCTTCTCCGTAGGCGTCAGCACGCGTTCACCGATGCCGTAAAGCAAACGGATCTTATATTCCATATCGCTTTTCCGCTCTTCTCTTTCGATAAACGCCTCCAGCGCGCCGACCGTCACCGTTCCGCCGTCGTAAAGAGAGATCGCCGTTTTTTTCATATAGCGCAGAGAGGGCTTGCCGACGTCGTGGCAATATTTACAGAGCCTGACGATATATTCAAAATCCAACCGCAGACCGTCGTACAGATAAAAGACCGCTTCCGATTCCGCAGGCGTGAAGGTTTTTCCCAGAATGGCGGCGCAAACATCGACCAGCTCCCTGACGTCGCTCGAATCGGCAATACGCGCCATATCCTCGCCCGTATAGGCGGGCGTAACGGCATCCGCGTAAGGCTCCTTGATCGGTGCAGGGCGCGAACGAACGGCGATCACGCCCGCCTTTTCCCAGAAGAGAAGCGCCTCCGCCAAGCGATCCTCGGAAACGTCCGCCGCCGAACAAAGTCCCTGTGCCGTTTTTCCCGCGTCAGAGGAAAGCGCGATCAGAACGCGGAGCTGCTCCGCGGAAGCGGATGCGAGAAAAGGAAGGCACGATCCGGGCAAATTCAGCACGGCGTTTCCAAAAAGAAATTCAAAATCCATGTACGGTTCCTTTCAGAAAATCATATCCAAGATTGCAACGGATCATTTCCATAAATATCCAAAAACGGAAATTTTCCGACATTTTTATTTTTCCACAGATTTATGTGGAAAAATATCCTTGTTTTTATCCACACTTTCAACATGGTTTTCCACAACGAAATGAAAAAACGCCTTGAAAAATCGGACTTTTTGGCTTTCTTTTCCCAAATCGCCATTTTTTCTTTCCACAAATTGTGGAAAACCATGTTGGAAAATCTCCCGTTTTTCCACCGGAAAATTTTGGATATCAACAAGAAATGATTCATAAATCCCACAAAAAATTATCCCGAAATTTCGTCAGATTCACATCTTGACATCACACGGAATAGGCGTATGCGTTGAGGGAAACGTCCGCCAGATTTCCAGCGTCCCATTCGGCAAACGCCGCCGCGCCGATCATCGCGGCGTTGTCTCCGCAGTAGCGAAGCTCGGGCATATAGAGGGAAATGCCTCTCGATTTTGCGAATTTCTCCAACGCCGAACGCAGATGGGAGTTCGCTGCCACGCCGCCCGCCAGCACGAGCGCCTTCATATCGGGATTGCGGTCAAAAGCCATACCGAGCTTGGTGATGACACTGGAAACCGCCGCCTTCGTGAAGCCCGCCGCAATATCCGCGCGGGGAATCTCCTCTCCCTTCTGCTCCATACGGTTCAGGGTATTGAGAACCGCGGTCTTGATACCGGAAAAGGAAAAATCCAGAGAATCGTCACGGATCGCGGCAGAGGGGAACTTCATGGGATCCTTACCCTCATAAGCAAGCTTGTCCATCGCCGCGCCGCCGGGATAGGGCATACCCATGACGCGGGCGACCTTATCAAAGCTTTCGCCCATCGCGTCGTCTCTCGTGCCGCCGATCAGCACGTGCGTACGGTGATCCTCCACGCGCACGATGGAGGTATGTCCGCCCGAAGCGACGAAACCGATGAAGGGGGGCTTCAGGTCGGGATGGCAGATATAATTCGCCGCGATATGCCCCTTGATATGATTGACGGGGATCAGGGGCTTACCGTAGCTGTAAGCCAGGGATTTCGCGAAATTGACGGCAACGAGGAGCGCGCCGATCAATCCCGGATTGTTGGTCACGGCGACGGCATCGACGTCGTCCATCGTCAAGCCCGCCGTTTCCAGCGCTTCGTAAGTAATGCCGGAGATCGCTTCGCTGTGCGCGCGGCTGGCGATTTCCGGAACGACGCCGCCGAATTTCGCGTGGATCGCGACCTGCGAAGCGACGATATTGGAAAGAACGGTGATTTGACCGTCCTTTCTTTCCAAAACGGCGGCAGCCGTTTCGTCACAGGAGCTTTCAAAAGCAAGAATACGCATGATAAACCTACTTTCCAATCAAAACGTTATAGATATAAATTATATAAAACGCCGTCCTCGCGCGGCGCGGAATAGAAATTCCGCCGCACGCCGACCTTTTCCCAGCCGAGCTTCTCATAGAGCCTCTGCGCCGCCGTATTGCTCGCGCGAACCTCCAGCATCATGACGGAAAGTCCCCGCGCAAGCCCCGCCGCTCTCTGCGCCGTCATCAGCGCCTCGCCGACGCCCATACGACGGAAAGGGGGACATACCGCAACGTTGCAGATCTGTCCCTCGTCCAAAACGCAAAGCATACCCGCGTAGCCGGCAAATTCTCCGTCCGCAAAAGCGCAGAGAAATTCCCCGCTCTCGCTCTGCGATGCTTCACACAGCATTTTATAGCTCCACGGAGCGGAAAAGCAAAGCTTCTCCAACTCCGCGGCATACGAAGCCGATGCATTCGTCATCGGCACAATCTCAATTTTTTTCATCGTTCAGAAACATCTCGAAAATTCCGTCGCGGATGCGTTCGACCGCCTTTTCCATCGCTTCGCCCGAAAGCAGGGAAATATCGTAGATCCCGCCGTTCGGAAAGCAGACGAGCTTGTCCGCCAAGTGCGGATAGTACGCCCGCACGATCGCCTCGTGGTACGGTGTCGCCGCAACGATCAGATCGTTATGCAGCATATGATGCGGCGTCAGCCTCTGCGCCGTATGGGAATGGGCGGAGAAGGCGTGCCCGAACATCTTTTCGAGCGCCTCGGCGCATTCCTCCATCATCGGCGCACCGACGCGCGCGTAAACGCCCGCGGAGGAAACGTCGTAGCGATCCCGTCCGTATTCGAACAGGATCGCTTCCGCAACGGCGCTCCGACAGGTATTGGCGGAGCAGACAAACAGAATTTTCTTTTTCATCAGATGACTCTGGAGGGCTGATTTTCAATCGCGTCGGCGATGGAAGCAGCCGTATCGTTTTCGCAAAGCTCGATCGTGCCTGCGTCACACATAGCGGCAAGCTTGGGATCGATGGGAAGCTTCGCGAGAACGGGGATATTGAACTTCGCGGCGATCTCGTCGATCTTGCTTTCGCCGAAGACGTGGATCTCCTTACCGCAGTCGGGGCACTTCACGTAGCTCATATTTTCTACGAGGCCGACGATCGGAATATTCATGAGCTTCGCCATATTGACAGCCTTTTCAACGATCAGGGAAACGAGGTCCTGAGGGCTGGTAACGATGACGATGCCGTCAAGCGGGATGGACTGGAATACGGTCAGCGGAACGTCGCCCGTACCGGGAGGGCAGTCGATGAGCATACAGTCGAGGTCGCCCCAGACAACGTCGGTCCAGAACTGCTTGACGGTGCCCGCGATGACGGGACCTCTCCATACGACGGGAGCGGTTACGTCCTCGAGAAGCACGTTGACGCTCATGACCTCAATACCGGTGGAGGTCTCCATGGGAAGGATACCGCCGAGAGGAGCGGCATCGCAAATGCCGTTCAGACCGAACGCCTTCGGGATGGAGGGACCGGTGATGTCCGCGTCCATGATACCGACCTTGTAGCCGCGGCGGCGAAGCTCAACGGCGCTGAGGCTCGTAACCATGGATTTACCGACGCCGCCCTTGCCGCTGACAACGCCGATGACCTTGCCAACCATGCTCATGGGGTTGATCGCTTCAAACATGGACTGCTTTTTGGAACCGCAGTTTGCGGAGCAGGTGGAACAGTTGTGTGTGCATTCCGCAGGCACTTCGTTTGCCTGCACTTCTTTTTCGTTTGCCATTTTCAATAATCTCCTTTTTATTATACTCTTTTTCAAATCTCCGCCCGGTATTCAGCCGAAGCGAAGGGCGCTGATCAAATCAGCTTGAATTCAAAGAAATCCTTTGTGTTATTGTAGCAGATATCGCAGATCATCTGCGCGAGCGTATCAATATCAAAGGGATATTCTCCTCTTTCCACGTAGCCGCCGATCACGCTGCACAGGATACGTCTGAAGTATTCGTGGCGCGTATAGGAAAGGAAGCTGCGGGAGTCCGTCAGCATACCGACGAATTTACCGAGCGCGGAAAGGCTCGCAAGATTCTGGAGCTGCTCTCTCATACCGCGGATATGGTCGTTGAACCACCAAGCGCTGCCGTGCTGCATGGGAGGCAGACAGCAAAGACCCTCCGCTTCCTCGCTCGTATACTGGAAGCTTCCGATCAGCGTACCGAGAGCCGCGTTATCCGCAGGGTTCAGGGAATACAGGATCGTTTTGGGAAGCGCGCCGTCCGTATTGAGCGCGTCGAGAAGTCTTGCCAAGGGCTGAATGCAGTTGGTGCCGTTGATGGTGTCGTAGCCCGTATCGGGACCGAGAAGATTCTTCATGATCGTGTTGGGGGAACGCATAGCGCCGAAGTGGATCTGCATGATCCAGCCGTACTTGACGTATTCCGCGCCGAAGAAACGGATCATCGCGCTCTTGTAAACGGTGGTCATGTCCGCCGTCGCCTTTTCGCCCGCCAGAACCTTTCTGAAGGCTTCGTCTGCCGCCGCTCTTGCTTCCTCGGCGTTCTTCGTATCGTCAAATACGACCGCGTCGTCGAAGCCGTGATCGGCGGTACGGCATCCGTTCGCTTCAAAGAAAGCCGTTCTCGTCGCGAGAGCCGCGCACAGGGAATCGAGATCCTTGATCTCCATGCCGCAAACCGCGGAAAGCTTCGCGATATAGTCGCAAAAATCGGGCTTATCCAAATTCATCACGCGGTCGGGACGGAAGGCGGGCAGTACCTGCACGTCAAAGGTATCGTCCTCGGCGATGATCTTATGGTATTCGAGCGTGTCGATGGGATCGTCCGTAGTGCAGAGCAATCTGACGTTGGACTGCTTGATGATCTCGCGTACGCTCATGCCGTCCCCGGCGAGCTTTTCGTTTGCGAGATTCCAGACCTCTTCACAGGTTTCGGGAGAGAGGATGCCTTCGTAACCGAAATAGCGCTTCAGCTCCAGATGAGACCAGTGGTAGAGCGGGTTGCCGATCAGGGAGGGAAGCGCACTTGCGAACGCTTCAAATTTCTCGTAGTCGTCGGCATCGCCCGTGATCACGCGCTCGGGAAGTCCGCAGGAGCGCATTGCGCGCCATTTGTAGTGGTCCGCACCGAGCCAGATCTCCGTGATGTTTTTGTACTTTTTATTTTCGGCAATTTCTTTCGGATTTACGTGACAATGGTAGTCGATGATGGGCATTTCCGCTGCGTAATGATGATACAGAATCCTTGCGGTTTCGGTATCAAGCAAAAAATTCTTGTCCATAAAGGGTTTCATTGTTTTGACCGTCCTTTTCTCAATATTTTGAGGAATTTAAAAAAAATTCCGATAATCTAACTTAAATTATATACCAAACGCTTTACAAATGCAACACATTATTGTATAATTATAGAAGGATATTTTCAAATTTTTTTATTTTTTCCTTTTTTATTTAAGAAAAATATCCTCAAAAATCAAAAATTCAGCGTCCCCGACGCTATGAAAACCGGAGGTATGCATCCCATGAACGATATTTTAAAACAAATCGGCGATTACGGCATCGTTCCCGTCATCAAAATCGAAGATGCCGACAAAGCGGTTCCGCTCGCAAAGGCGCTCGCAAACGGCGGACTTCCCCTCGCAGAGGTAACGTTCCGTACCGCGGCTGCGGCTCAGGCGATCAAGAACATCACGGAGGCTATGCCCGATATGCTCGTCGGCGCAGGCACCATCCTCACCACGGAGCAGGTCGATCAGGCAGTTGCGGCAGGCTCCAAATTCATCGTTTCTCCCGGATTCAATCCGAAGGTCGTCAAATACTGCGTGGAAAAAGGCATCCCCGTATGCCCCGGCTGTACGACCTGCGGAGAAATGGAGCAGGCAATGGAGCTCGGTCTTGACGTCGTCAAGTTCTTCCCTGCGGAAGCCATCGGCGGTCTGAACGTCATCAAATCCGTTTCCGGACCTTATCCCAAGCTCAAATTCATGCCCACGGGCGGCATCAACGAGGAAAACATCCTCGCTTATCTCAAAAACCCCAAGATCCTCGCTTGCGGCGGCAGCTTCATGGTAAAGGATGCCCTGATCAACGAAGGTAAATTCGACGAAATCGAAAAGCTCGCAAAGAAAGCGGTCGCTCTCATGCACGGCTTCGAGATCGTTCACGTCGGCATCAACAGCGAAAACAAGGAAGAAGGCGAAAAGACCGCCGCGCTTCTCTGCAAGCTCTTCCTGCTCGATCCCGACGTTCGCTCCAAGGCAACCTTCGCGGGTACCAAATTCGAGGTCATGCATCTTCCCTTCCGCGGTAAGAACGGTCATATCGCCATCGGCTGTAACTTCCCCGACCGCGCACGCTCCTATCTCGAAAGACTCGGCGTGGAATTTGACGAATCCACCGCGACCTACGACGAAAAGGGCAAGCTGAAATTCGTCTACATGAAGGACGATATCGGCGGCTTCGCTTTCCATCTGATCAAGAAATAATTCCCAAAAATCCATTTCCGCCCGTCGGAAATGGATTTTTTCGTCCCAAACCAAAAAAATTTTATGAATTTATGCAAAAAAATTCAAAAAACTTTCAAAAAACTATGGAAATTTTCAAAAAAATCGTGTATACTGGTTTAGTATCAAAAATCTGTATGCTTCAAAACGGCAAATTGTAATTCTGTTTGCCGGAATTTTATTTTAAGGAGGAATACAACATGAAAAAGAAAATGACAACCGTTGCTTTCACTGACACGCCCGAACAGGCTGCACAGCTGAATGCGCTGATTGCTTCCTACAAAGACAAGGAAGGCAATCTGATGCCCGTTCTTCAGGGCGCTCAGGATATCTACGGCTATCTCCCTCTCGAAGTTATGAAGACCATCGCCATCGGTCTGGACGTATCCGTTTCCGAGGTATACGGCGTAGCTTCCTTCTACTCTCAGTTCACCCTCAATCCCAAGGGTAAGGTTTCCATCGCCGTTTGTCTCGGTACCGCTTGCTACGTCAAGGGCTCCGGCAAGCTTCACGAAAAATGCATGGAAATCACGGGAATCGGCGCGGGCGACATCTCTCCCGACGGTAAATTCTCTTACGATGCAACCCGTTGTATCGGCGCTTGCGGTCTCGCTCCCGTTATGACCGTCAACGGCGACGTTTACGGCAGAATCACTCCCGCTGACGTGGAAGGCATCATCCGCAAATATCTTTGATATGAAATAAGTGGAAAGGAAACCGAAGATATGATCAACAACATTGAACAATTGAACGAATTGAAAAATAAATACGCCCCCACCGTTGCCATGCGTCTCGGTCACGGTCACTTCGTTGATGCCGGCGACGGCATCCGCAAGAACGTGCTGATCTGCGGCGGTACGGGCTGTACCTCCTCTCACTCCATGGACGTTCGCGACGCGCTCGTCAAGGAACTGAAGCTCGCAGGCATCGAGGACGAAATCAAGGTCGTCACCACCGGTTGCTTCGGTCTTTGCGCGCTCGGTCCGATCATGATCGTTTACCCCGAGGGTACCTTCTACAGCAAGGTCAAGCCCGAGGATATGCACGCAATCGTTACCGAGCATCTCGTCGGCGGCAACCCCGTCCGTAAGCTCCTTTACAGCGAAACCGTAAAGGGCAACGACATTCTCGCTCTCGACCAGACCCCCTTCTATGCAAAGCAGCATCGTGTCGCTCTCCGCAACTGCGGCGTTATCGACCCCGAATGCATCAACGAATACATCGCGCGCGACGGCTACCAGGCGCTCGCAAAGGTCATCACGACCATGACTCCCAAGGAGGTCATCCAAACCATCCTCGATTCCGGTCTCCGCGGACGCGGCGGTGCAGGCTTCCCCACCGGTAAAAAGTGGTCCTTTGCAGAGGCTCAGCCCCAAGGCAAGAAATACGTCGTATGTAACGCCGACGAGGGCGACCCCGGCGCGTTCATGGACCGTTCCGTTCTCGAGGGCGACCCCCACGCAGTTCTCGAAGCTATGGCTATCGCAGGCTACGCAATCGGCGCTGACGAAGGCTACATCTACGTTCGCGCAGAGTACCCGATCGCCGTTAACCGTCTCCGGATCGCGATCAAGCAGGCTGAAGAAAGCGGCGTTCTCGGTCAGAACATCTTCGGCACCGGCTTCAACTTCAAGATCACGCTCCGTCTCGGCGCAGGCGCATTCGTTTGCGGCGAAGAAACCGCGCTTCTCACCTCCATCGAGGGTCACCGCGGCGAGCCCCGTCCCCGTCCTCCGTTCCCCGCTGTCAAGGGTCTGTTCGGCAAGCCTACCATCATCAACAACGTAGAAACCCTCGCAAACATTGCGCAGATCATCCTCAACGGACCCGAATGGTTCGCTTCCATGGGTACCGCAACCTCCAAGGGCACCAAGGTATTCGCGCTCGGCGGTAAGATCACCAATACCGGTCTCGTAGAAATTCCCATGGGTACCACCCTCAGAGAAGTCGTTGAAGAAATCGGCGGCGGCGTTCCCGGCGGCAAGAAATTCAAGGCGGCTCAGACCGGCGGTCCTTCCGGCGGCTGTATCCCCGCTTCTCTCATCGACACCCCCATCGACTACGACAACCTCATCGCCATCGGCTCCATGATGGGCTCCGGCGGTCTGATCGTTATGGACGAAGACGACTGTATGGTCGACATCGCAAAATTCTTCCTCGAATTCACCGTTGACGAATCCTGCGGTAAGTGCGTACCCTGCCGTATCGGTACCATGCGTCTGCTCGAAACCCTCGAGAAGATCACCGACGGTCACGGCACCCTGGAGGACATCGACAAGCTCGAGGAGCTCAGCGAATACATCAAATCCGCTTCTCTCTGCGCGCTTGGTCAGACGGCTCCCAACCCCGTTCTCTCCACCCTCCACTTCTTCCGCGATGAATACATCGCTCACGTAGTAGACAAGACCTGCCCTGCTCACGCATGTAAGAATCTTATGCAATACAAGATCGTTCCCGAGCTCTGTAAGGGCTGTACGCTCTGCTCGAGAAAATGTCCCGTCGGCGCAATCTCCGGTAAAGTCAAGAATCCTCACGTTATTGATACCTCCAAGTGTATCAAGTGCGGCGTATGTATTTCCGGTTGTAAGTTCGGCGCTATCGTCAAAGCCTAAATAATCGAAGGAGGACTCGCACTCATGGATATGGTTACTGTAAAAATTAACGGACGCGATTATGAAGTTCCCGCGGGCAGTAAGATCATCGACGCTGCCAGAATCGCGAAAATCGATATTCCCACCCTCTGCTACCTGAAGGACGTCAACGAGATCGGCGCTTGCCGTCTTTGCCTCGTTGAAGTCAAGGGTGCAAGAGGTCTCATGGCTGCCTGCGTTACCGAAGTAACGGACGGCATGGAGATCAGAACGAACACCCCCAAGGTCATGGCTTCCAGAAAGACCAACCTGGAGCTCATCCTTTCCACTCACAAAAAAGAATGTCTCTCCTGCATCCGCAGCGGCAGCTGTGAATTGCAGAAGCTCTCCCGCGATCTCGGCGTAACGGACGAGAACCGCTTTGCAGGCAAAAACGTCAAGAACGAAAAGGACGAAAGCACCGCTTTCCTCGTTCGTGACAACGACAAGTGTATCCTTTGCCGCCGTTGCGTTGCCGCTTGTAAGAATATGCAGGGCATCGGCGTCATCGAAGCGCTCAACCGCGGCTTCGACACCGTCATCGGCACCGCATTTGAAAATCCGCTCGCAGCTTCCTCCTGCGTATCCTGCGGTCAGTGTATCGTTGCCTGCCCCGTCGGTGCGCTCCACGAAAAGGACGATACCGATAAGGTTTGGGATGCGCTGAGCGACCCCACCAAGCACGTTGCGATCTGCACTGCTCCCTCCATCCGCGCAACCCTCGGCGAATGCTTCGGCTTCGAGCCCGGCGTGGATACCGAAGGCAAGATGGTTGCCGCTCTCAAGCGTCTCGGCTTCGACGGCGTTTACGATATGAACCTCACCGCAGACCTGACCATCATGGAAGAAGCGACCGAATTCCTCGGCAGAATGAAGACGGGCGAAAATCTCCCCCTCATCACCTCCTGTTCTCCCGGCTGGATCAAATACTGCGAGCACTACTTCCCCGAATTCACGGACAACCTCTCCACCTGCAAATCTCCCCAGCAGATGTTCGGCGCAATGTACAAGACCTACTATGCGCGTAAGCGCGGCCTCGATCCCGCAGACATCGTATTCGTTTCCGCGATTCCCTGTACCGCGAAGAAATTCGAAGTACGCCGTCCCGGACAGAGCGCTGTCGGCGAAGGCATTTACGACGTTGACTACGCGATCACCACGCGCGAGCTCGCACGTATGATCGAAAAAGCAGGTATCAACTACAAGGCTCTCGACGACGAAGCGTTCGATAAGCCCTTCGATATCGGCTCTGGCGCAGGCGCGATCTTCGGCGCGACCGGCGGCGTTATGGAGGCTGCTCTCCGTACGGCTGCTGAAGTCATCCTCGGCACCAAGCTCGAAAAGCTCGAATTCAACGACGTCCGCGGTACGGCTCCCATCAAGACCGCTACCTACAAGCTCGGTGACGTTGAAGTCAGAGTTGCCGTTACCTCCGGCACCAAGAACGCGAAGGAACTTCTCAACAAGGTGAAATCCGGCGAGATCCAGGCAGACTTCATCGAAGTCATGGCTTGTCCCGGCGGTTGTGTCAACGGCGGCGGTCAGCCCGTTCAGAGCGCGGCTGTCAAGGCGGCTGTTAACCTCAAGGAAAAACGCGCCTCCATCCTTTACAACGCAGACAGCAAGATGGAGCTCCGCAAATCCCACGAGAACCTCGCCGTTCAGAAGCTCTACGACGAATTCCTCGGCACGCCCGGAAGCCACGTTGCTCACGAAATTCTGCACACCCACTACATCAAACGCGGTCTTTGATATCATCTTATGATTGCAAAAAAGCCCAACCTCAAACGAGGTTGGGCTTTTATCTTTATATACCGTAATGAATCATACGATCATTAAATTTTACGAAGCTTTGCGTAAGTCGCCATGAGCTTTTTCGTACCGACTTTATCAAAATCGATCTCATAATATACGTCCGCGCCCATTTCTTTGACGACGCGCATGGTGCCTTCGCCAAACATATAGTGGCTGACACGGTCACCGGGAACGAAGCTTTCGACGACCTTCGTTTTTCCGACGGAGCTGGAAAGCGAGGAGTTTGAGGTAAACGCATTGGAAAGCGTGAATTTCTTGGTTTTCTCACCAAATTCCGTTTTCATCTGCGGCTTCTGGTTCAGAACGTCGCCCGTTTTGTACTGATCGGCAATCTCGGAGAGGAAACGGGATGCAGGATTAAACTGCGTTTTGCCGAAGAGCAGGCGTTCCTTTGCGCAGAGCGCGTATACTCTCTGTTCCGCGCGCGTCAGCGCCACGTAGGCAAGACGGCGTTCCTCCTCCAATTCATCGGGAGCGAAGGCGGACTGCTGATTCGGGAAAAGACCTTCCTCCATGCCGGGAAGGAAAACGACGGGAAATTCCAAGCCCTTCGCGCTGTGAATGGTCATCAGCACGACCGCATCGGAGGTCTGATCGTAATTGTCAATATCCGTCACCAGAGAGATCTCCTCCAGGAAGCCCTGTAGAGTTGCGTTCTCGGTTCTTTCCTCATATTCGATCACGCTGGAGATCAATTCCTCCACGTTCTCGCGGCGTTCCGGTCCTTCTCCATTCTCCTCCTGCGCGCGGAGCATATCCATGTAGCCCGAAAGCTCGATCGTCTCGCGGACAAGCTCGGAAAGCTTGGCTTTGCCCTGCATATTCTGCAATCTGCGGATCAGAGCCACGAACATCACGAATTTGCTGTACGCCTTGGAAACCGTCGGATAACGGTCTGCGTTTTCCATCACGTCAAACATCGCCAGATTGCGGTATTCGGAGATCTTGCGGACTGCCGCCATCGTCGCCTCGCCGATCTTTCGCTTGGGTTCGTTGATGATACGCTCCAGACGGAGGTTGTCGCTCGGATTGTTGACGACACTCAGATAAGCGAGAACGTCCTTGATTTCTTTTCTTTCAAAGAAACGGTGACCGCCGACGATGCGGTAGGGAATCGCGCTTTTCGTCAGAACGCTTTCGATCGCGTTGGACTGTGCGTTCGTTCTGTATAAAACGGCAAAGTCGCCGTATTTCTTTTTCTCACGGATCACAAGCTCCATGATCTTACCCACGATGTAACGGGATTCGTCGTTCTGCGTTTCAAACTGCTTGACGACGACCTTTTCGCCGTCGCCCTTTCTGGACCAGAGCTCCTTGCCTCTTCTGCCAAAGTTATGGCGGATCACGGAGTTTGCGGCGTTCAGGATATGCTCGGTGGAGCGGTAATTTTCCTCCAGCTTGATGATCTTCGTGCCGCGGACCTTTTCATCGAAATGCAAAATATTTTCAATGGTTGCGCCGCGGAATTTATAGATGCTCTGGTCGTCATCGCCGACGACCATCAAATTGTCGTATCCGCCCGAAAGGAGCAGAGCCAGCTCAAACTGCGCGAAGTTGGTATCCTGAAATTCGTCGATCATGACGTATCGGAACTGCTTCTGATAATAAGTAAGCGCTTCCGTATTTTTACGGAGCAAAAGGACGGTATTCATGATGATGTCGTCAAAGTCCATCGCCATCGCGCCCTTCATTCTGTGATCGTAAAGGGTATATACGGAGGAGATCTGCTGCAGCTTCATGTCGTGGCCGACCTCGGCATCGAAGTCCTGCGGTGTCATCAACGTATTTTTCGCCATGCTGATGCGGTTCATCATCGTACGGACGGAGATCGCCTTCTCATCAATACCCATCTGCTTCATACAGTCCGCGATCAGTCTTTTGGAATCGTCTGCATCGTAAATAGTAAAATTGCTCTCATACCCAATGCTTTTCGCATATTTGCGGAGCATACGCAGACACATGGAGTGGAACGTGCCGCACCAGATGTCCTTCGCGCCCTCGCCGATGATCTTTTCCAGACGGGTCTTCATTTCATTCGCGGCCTTATTCGTAAACGTAATCGCCAGAATATTCCACGGCGCGATCCATTCCGATCTGTCTGCGAAGGAGTCCAGATATATGTTCAGATCTTCATTTGAAAGTGATTTTGCCTTTTCCATTTCCGCGACGGTTTCCTCGGATATACCCGCGGGAATCTGCTCGGAAAAATAAGCGTTGCCGTATTTCAATATATGAGCGATACGATTGACAAGCAGAGTCGTTTTTCCCGTACCCGCTCCCGCAAGCACGAGCAACGGGCCCTTGGTTGTGTAAACCGCTTCTCTTTGTTTTTCGTTCAGAAAAGCGTATTTTTGATCAAAAAGAGCTCGCTTCGCCGCAAGATAGCGTTCACCCGGCGTTATGTTTGCTTGATTTGACATTTTCATACCTTCCGTTTCATAATGTTCATTTCACAGAGCGACGGCATCTTCCCACCGCCACAAAATATACATACATATTTATTATACACTAAAATTCGCTCGGAATCAACATCAAATCCGATTTTTTCTGAAAAAATACATTTTTTTATTTTTCTGAACGTCGCGCAAAACGAAATCTGCCGTTTTGGATGATTCATATCCAAACGCTCGCGTTTTTGTTGCAAAAAAACGTAATTTTCATATTCTATGCAATCTTGCGCAAAAACAGAAAAGAAAATGAAAAAATTTTATAAATTTTTTCAAGTTTTTTCAAAAATCCTCTTGTTTTTTAAAATCTTTTATAATATAATAATAGTCGAACGATGTTTTCCGCGCTATCCCCCTATCGCATATGACCTATAAGAAAGGATATTATAATGAACCGTACGCAAACCAATATAGATAAAGTTTCCACTCCTTCCGCGGTGACGTCTGCGAATATGCCCGCAGCGCAATCCGGAAAGCCCCAAGCGGCTAAAAAGCAACGCAAAAAAATCCGCTTCAAGCCGAATAAGGGCGGTATGCTGGCGCTTCTCGCGCTGATCCTGATCGTCGCCGTCATCGTGACCGCGATCGTCTTTCTGACCAAGGGTATCATCCAATGGGTCAATGAAGCGAAAGAAACCACGACAACTGCTTCGACGCAAGATCCCAATAAACCGAACCCGCTTCCTTGGAATAACGCTTATATCAACGAGCAGTACGCGAATACCAATATCCCCGTCGGCGATCTCGTCCTCGTAAATTTTGAGAACAAGTATTCTCTTGCCGACGCTCTCAACTCCAAAAACTCGACAAATCTTTACAAATACGACGGCTACGGCACGCACTACGTGCTTCCCGGCAGTGACACGCGCGTCAATAACACCATCCTGCAAAACTTGATCCAGATGGTTACCGGTCTGGTCGATGCCGATCCGAGCGGCACCTTCAAAACCACGACCGACAAGCTTTACATTACCGGTGCTTACCGCGACATTGCGCTTCAGACAACCTTGAACGGCAACAATCCCCAGCAGTATCCCGAATTGCCCGAGTACACCGAGCACCACACGGGTCTGGCGGTTGACCTCAAGATCATGTCCAACAGCGCGACCGTTTCTCTGCGTGAATCCGAATACGAATGGCTGGAAGCGCATTGCGCAGAATACGGCTTCGTATTCCGTTACGACGCGAGCAAATCCGCGCTGACCGGTATCGCAGACGAGCCCTATCACCTCCGCTACGTCGGCGTCCCCCACGCGACCTATATGACCGAGCACGATCTCTGTCTGGAGGAATATCTCGAACTGCTCCGCACGTCTCACAGATACGATCAGACGCCTCTCGAAATCACCGTAGGCGATCAGGAATACCTCGTATACTACGTAGCAGCCAATACCGCTGACGGCGCAAACTTCACGTCCGTCCCCGTTCCCCCCTCCTCCGAAGGAACCAAAACCATTTCCGGCGATAATATGAACGGATTCATCGTTACCGTTACCAAAACAGCAAAATAATCATCCTCTCCGTCCGTGCCCTTGTGACACGGACGGAATTTTTTAACCTATAAAAATCGTATCCACGAGAAAGGAATTGACATGGACGCCTCTCAAATTTTTTACCGTTTTTCTCCGCTCGTACAGGATTTTATTTATATGAGCGGTTGGGAAAACATACGCCCCATCCAGATCGCCGCCGCCGAAGTGATCTTTGATACGAACGACAATCTGATCCTGTCGTCCGACACCGCTTCCGGAAAGACGGAGGCTGTCTTTTTTCCCATCATCAGCGAGATGGAGGGCAGATACGGAGAATCGGTCGAGGTCCTTTATATTGCGCCGCTGAAGAGCCTGATCAACGACCAGTTTGAACGCATCGACACACTTCTGCGAGACAGCGGCATTCCCGTCTTTCATTGGCACGGAGACGTGGCGGCTTCCCACAAAAACAAATTGCTGAAAAATCCCGCGGGCGTTTTGCAGATCACGCCCGAATCTCTCGAAAGCATGCTCATGAATAAGCACAGCGACATCATCCGCCTCTTCGGAGGCTTACGCTACGTCATCATCGACGAGATCCATACGCTCATGGGCGCGGACCGCGGAAACCAGATCCTCTGCCAGCTCGACCGCATCGCGGAGATCATCGGCTATCATCCGCGGCGCATCGGGCTTTCCGCCACCATTGGTGATCTTGCCACGGCGCAGGCATGGCTGACGGGCAACAGCGGCAGAAGCACGCAAACGCCTACAGTCCCCTCCGCCAAGCACCGCGTACGGCTCGCCATCGAACAATTCTACGTACAGGACGACGGGCAAAACCGCGAAATCCCCACCGCGGAACATCCGGAAACCGCCGTCACGATCGACGCGGGCTACGAATATATCTACGACTGCGTCAAAGACAAAAAAAGCATCGTCTTTTCCAACTCCCGCGAAGAAACGGAATACGTGACGGCAACGCTCCGACAGATCGCCATGAATCGCGAGGACGAGGATATTTTCTACATCCATCACGGCAATCTTTCCGCCGCCATCCGTGAGGAAGCGGAGCAAAAGCTGAAGGACGACAAAAAGTGCGTGGCTTGTGCGACGGTCACGCTGGAGCTCGGCATCGACATCGGCAAAATCGAGCGCGTGCTGAACGTCGGCGCGCCCAATACGGTATCGGGCTTTCTGCAAAGGCTCGGAAGAAGCGGCAGAAAGACGGGGATTTCCGAAATGTTCATGGTCTTTCGCGAGGAAAAGCCCCTCCCCGACACGCCGCTTCCGCAACTGATTCCATGGGAACTGATCCGCGGCATCGCCGTCATTCAGCTCTATATCGAAGAAAAATTCATCGAACCACCATCCGTCAAAAAAATGCCGCTGAGCCTGATGTTTCAGCAAACGCTCAGCATTCTCGCCTCCTCGGGAGAAAATACGCCCAAACGGCTCGCGCAGAAGATATTCTCTCTTTCTCCGTTCTCCGACGTTGAAAAAGAGGATTACCGTGAGCTTCTGATCTCCATGATCAAAAACGAATACGTGGAAATGACGGAAAGCAAGGGGCTGATCCTCGGTCTGCGCGGGGAAAAGCTGACGAAAAGCTTCAAATTTTACGCCGTTTTCAAGGACAGCGAGGATTATTCCGTCAAGCACGAAAGCGAGGAGATCGGAACCATCTCCTCTCCGCCCCCCGTCGGCGACCGCTTCGCGCTGGCGGGCAGAGTCTGGGAGGTCGAGGAATTGGATCTGACGAGAAAGCTGATCTACGTCCACCCCGTCCCCGGCAAAATGCAGGTCGCATGGCCCGGCGAATACGGCGAGATCCACACCAGGATTCTGGAAATGATGTTCAAGGTTCTGGATTCAGATGCCGAGTATTCGTACCTGAAGCCCAACGCCAAGGAAAGACTTGCCGCGGCGCGCCGTATCTTCCAAAACGCGGGCATGGCGAAAACCATGCTGATCTCCCTCGGCGGCAATACGAAATGCCTGTTTCCATGGCTCGGCACGCGCTCCTTCCGTACGCTCCGTAAATATCTCCAGACGAACGCGGCTTATTTCGGCATTTACGGTCTGGAATATAACGGTTGCTACTATATGACCTTCAAATGTGAAAAGGACACCGACGATCTTTTGCGTATGATTCAAAGAAAGATCACAGCCGACAGGATCGAAACCATCGACCTCGTCGGCAAGAGTGAGTGCCCGATCTTTGAAAAATACGATCCCTGCATTCCGCCCGAGCTTCTGCGGCGCGCCTATGCCGCAGATAAGCTTCGTACGGATGAAATGAAGCGCCGCTTCCGCGCGGAGCGCTGAGGGAGGCACGTATGTCGGAATGGAACCCCTGGCACGGTTGCCAAAAAATCAGTCCCGGCTGTATGAACTGCTACGTTTACAGACGGGACGCCAGATACAATATCAACAGCCGCGAGGTCAGAAAAACGGCGGATTTCGATCTCCCGCTCAAGCTGAAACGGGATCAGACCTACAAGCTGCAATCCGACGGCTCACACGTCTATACCTGCTTTACCTCCGATTTCTTTCTGGAGGATGCCGATCCGTGGAGAGCGGAATGCTGGGATATGATCCGCCGCCGCTTTGATCTTACTTTTTTCATCATTACCAAGCGCATTCACCGCTTCGGGGAATGCATTCCCGCGGATTGGGGAAGCGGTTATCGCAACGTCACGCTCTGCTGTACCGTGGAAAATGATGAAATGGCAAAATACCGCTTGCCCATCTTCAAGGCAGCCCCGATCGTTCACAAGCAGATCGTATGCGAGCCTCTGCTCTCTCCCATTGATCTCTCGCCCTATCTCGACGGTACGATCGAATGCGTCACCGTCGGCGGCGAATCGGGAGAGGAAGCGAGGATCTGCCGCTACGATTGGGTATTGGATATCCGCAGACAATGCATCGAGGCAAACGTCCCCTTTTATTTCAAGCAAACCGGAGCAAAATTCGTCAAGGACGGCGTTCTGTATCGGATCAAAAGAGAGCACCAGCATAAGCAAGCAGCCGCCGCCAATATCAATACTTAAAAAAGCGGCGAATCGCCGCTGATGGTTGCCGCCGTATCGCAGTTGATTACGACTCCGTACATGGCTCGACGGCGGATCTGATTTGCGTAATTTCCTATGGTATAAAAAAGCGGGCAACGTCCGCAGGAAAACTGCTTGCTCTGCAAGCTGTGTGCTCGCCTACCGCAGTTCAGCCTATATCGAAACAATGCGAAACGGCGAGGACCATTTTGCGCAATTTTGATTTTGAACAATTTCCTATGCAATAAAAAATAATTTCTGAAAGGACTATCTCTATGAAAAAAATCGCATGGATCATTTTGACCGTTTCCCTGCTTTCCGTATTCGCAGGATTGTATATCAACGGCATCTTCTCCGTACTTTTACCCGATGCTGGCCTTGGCATCATCGGCGGCGCAGACCGTCCTACCGTGAATTGGTATTGGAGGCAAATGCTGAACCGTCCGCACGGCTTGCTCGTACATCTCGGCGCCGTCGGCGCCGTCATCAGTTGCCTGACTCTGATCTTTTCGCGCACGGTCAAAAAGAATTGCGCGCTCCCGACCTCGGGCACGGCACTCGGTCTTTCTGCCTGCGCTTCTCTCGGCGCTTTCTCGCTTCTCCTCTTCGCTTCCTGCTTTTTCCTGACCCATCCCTCAAAGCATCCGATCGCTTTACCTGCCGGCGTATGCGTCGGTTTGCTTGCCTTGATTGGATTTATCCTTCTGATGGCGCTCTATTTCAGATTGCGCGCCGTCAAGCCGTCCCGTATCGGCGTTTTCTATGACGTGACGTTCTCCCTGCTGTGTATGCCCGCATTTTTCCGGTCGTATCAGATCCTGTATAATCTTGTATCGCTTTAACCGCCTCAAAACGGCAAGCTCGTTTTGAGTATTGTCCATCAGCCAAAAATCCCGATTGCGATTTGCAATCGGGATTTTTTCATCAGACGGAGCATATGCGGAAAAGCTTCAGGCGCTCGCCTTCGCAATACAAACGATGCTGACCTCACGGAAGCCCGCCAATTTTGCGAGAGAAACGAGCGTGGACAGCGTACTGCCCGTCGTGATAACGTCATCAAAGATCAGAAGCTTTTTCGTTTGCGGGACGAAATCCTCACGGAGAAAATAGCTGTTGTTCGCGTTGATCTCCCGTTCTGCGGCATTCAGCCGTTTCTGTAAGCTGGAGAAATAGGTGTGTCGGAACATCCGCGCAAACGGCAAATGCAAGCGCTCCGCCGTCAGTCTTGCCAGGACCTCCGCCTGATCAAAGCCACAAACGGCAACGCGCCTGGGATTTCTCGGCGCAAAGGTTACGGTAAAATCCGAAAAATCGTCCCGTGTCGCCTCACGGATCAGATCGGAAAGCTCATGCGCCAGAAACCGTTGCAGATAAGGAAGGTTGCGCAGCTTCGCGGTATATACGATCGTACGCGAAAGCGGACCGTAAAACGTAAACAAATGCGCGGAAAAGCCAATTTTACCCCATAGCTTTTTCGGAACGCATCGACAGGCGTTCTCCGTTTTTCCGCAATGGGCGCACACGTCTGCGCGCAGCTTTCGATAATTACGAAAGCAATCCGCACAGAAAACCGTATTTTCCCCCGCATCGGGTAACGCCTTGCCGCAGACGACGCATTTGCGGACGAAGAAAAGTCCCTTCCAAAAATTATTCATACTGCGTCATAAAATAAGCGAGACCCGTATAACGCTTGGTCTGTCTGTTGTTATCCGTCATCATTTGCGCAACCTCCCCGTTTCCGACCAGAATCACCATCTGCTGCGCGCGCGTGATCGCCGTGTAGAAAAGGTTTCTCGTCAGAAGCTTCGGCGTATAGCGATACAGTGGGATCACGACGATCGGATATTCACTGCCCTGGCTTTTGTGCACCGTAATGGCGTAAGCCAGCTCCAGCTCCTCCGTCATGGAAAAATCGTAATTCGCCATCCGACCGTCAAAATCAATCGTCATGGATTGCGCGATCACGTCAATTTTGCGAATGATGCCGATATCCCCGTTATAAATGCCGAAGCCCTCCGCGCCGTTTTTCTGCCAGGCGATATCGTAATTGTTTCTGGTCTGCATGACCTTGTCGCCCTCGCGGTACGTCATATCACGAAACGCCTTCTCTTTTTTTCCGTATTCGGACGGATTGATCGCGCTCTGCAAAACGGAATTGAGCATTTCCGTACCGTTCTGTCCCTTACGGGAGGGCGTGATCACCTGAATTCCGTCGTAGACGGAAACGCCGTAAGCGCGGGGCAGCCGCGTTTTGCAAAGCGTTCGGATGATGCTTGCCGTTTGCTCGTCGCTCTCACTCGGCAAAAAGAAAAAGTCTCCGTCCTTTTTGGAAAGGTCGATATGCTCGCCGCGGTTGACGGTATGCGCGTTCGTAACGATCAGACTCTCTCGCGCCTGACGGAAAATATGCGTCAGCTCCACCATGGAGAAGCGTTCTCCGAGAATGATGTCCTTGAAAATCGAACCCGCGCCGACGGGAGGAAGCTGATTGGCGTCGCCGATCAGGATCAGCCGCGTTCCGGGGCGCATGGCGCGCAGAAGCGCCTCCATCAGATAGAGGTCGATCATGGAAGCCTCGTCCACGATGATGACGTCCTCATCCAAGAGACTGCTCTCGTCCCTGCGGAAAACGGGCCCCTCATCCGCCCGATAATCCATCTCCAGCATACGGTGAATGGTCTTGGCTTCTCTGCCCGAAGCCTCGGAGAGGCGCTTTGCCGCCCGTCCCGTCGGCGTTGCCAGGGCAATATTCAGACCCATGCTTTCAAAAATGCGAAGGATCGCGCGTACGACCGTCGTTTTACCCGTACCCGGACCGCCCGTCAGAACGAAAACGGCGTTGCGTACCGCCTCCATGATCGCTTTTTTCTGCAAGCCCTCGTAGCGGATGCCGTTTTCCATTTCCGTTTTTTCGATCAGAAAGTTCAGGCTGTCCGTATCGGAAAGATGATCGGTCATTTCCAGCATATCGAGCTTGGTACAGATATAGCGCTCCGCTTCAAACGCTTCTCTTAAATAAATGCAGCTTCGTCCGCCGATTTTGACGGAACGCAGCTTGCCGAAGGAGATCTGCTGCTCCAGCTCGTCCTCCGCTTCCTCCTGCGAGCAACTCAGAAGCTTCATTGCCGCGGGGATCAATTTTTCCTGCGGCAGATAGACGTGGCCGTTCTGATTCATATTATAGGAAAGCACGAACGACAGACCCGCGGCGATCCGCTCCGCGCAATTTTCTCTCATGCCCAGATCGCGTGCGACCATGTCCGCCTTGTCAAAACCGATGC
This sequence comes from Clostridia bacterium, assembly GCA_017412045.1. Taxonomy (GTDB): domain Bacteria; phylum Bacillota; class Clostridia; order Oscillospirales; family CAG-272; genus QALR01. The sequence continues at coordinate 4,697 of JAFQOX010000055.1, read as the reverse complement.
CGGGGATATTCGAGCAAAGCATATAGGGATTTTCCTTGATCACGTCCACCGCGCCAATGCCCCATTTACGGAAAATCTTCATCGCCGTCGTAGGAGAAAAATAATTACTGCAAAACAGCATGACGCTGCGCATACCGAATTGCGTACGGAAGGTTTCCCCGATCTCTTTGGCTTTTCGCGGCGAGATTCCCGAAATATCCGCCAGCCATTCGGGATGGTTCTCCAGAACATCCAGCGTATCGTCGCCGTATTGCGCGACGATCTTTTTGGCGGTAGAGGGTCCGATCCCCTTGATCGCGCCGGAAGAAAGATATTTCAATATCAGATTTGCCGTCGCGGGCAATTTCTTCTCATAATATTCCACCTTGAACTGCGTACCGAAGGTCGGATGCGTCGTCCAATCGCCGAGCGCTGCAATGGTTTCGCCCTCGCAAAGATACGGCATCGTTCCCACGAGCACAAAAAGCTCCTCGGACGGAGCAAGCAGCTCGCACACCGTGTATCCGTTTTCCTCATTCTGATAAATGATCTTTTCGATGGATCCTTCGATCGAAAGCAGTTCCTTTTCGTTTCCCGTTTCCTGATTCATAAACGTCCTCCTTTCTTTCCTGTCATTTTGAGCAATTTTCTATCACGTAAAAAATATTCTTGTGTCTGCGCCGCATCATGCGGACGGTATCCTTCATTTCATCCTCCATGGCATCGTCCTTCGGAATGCTGACGATGATCCTCACGCGCGCAAAGCTGCTCGCCGCGAGCGCTGCGCGCAGATCATATTCCAGCGATTCTGCCTCGGCAACGATCCGGATCACGCCGTTTTCCCATACAGCGCCGCGCCGTAAAAGCTCTGCGCGGGCGGTACGGCAAATGCCAAGCAGGATAATGAAATATAAAACGGCAATTCCAAAAGCGCACGGAAAAAGCCGCGACCATACTTCCGTATTCATAAAAGCCTCTCTTTCATAGGGTGATACCCCATTGTATGAAAAAGAGGCTTATGATGTGAACGTGATTTATTTTGCCGCCTTTGCGCGGAGAATTTCAGCAATATCGGTATTTTCCCACTTGACACCGAGCTCTTCTCTGCCGAAGTGACCGTATGCGGAGAGAGGCGCGTAGATCGGCTTACGGAGATCGAAGTAGTCGATGATCGCCGCGGGACGGAGGTCTACGGTATCTTCCACGATCTTTGCGATGGCTTCATCGGCGATCACGCCCGTGCCAAAGGTGTTGACGTTAACGCAAAGAGGCTTTGCAACGCCGATCGCGTAAGAGATCTGTACCTCGCATTTCTTCGCGAGCTTTGCCGCAACGATGTTTTTCGCAACGTAACGAGCCGCATAGCAAGCGCTTCTGTCAACCTTGGTCGGGTCCTTACCGGAGAATGCACCGCCGCCGTGTCTGCCGTAGCCGCCGTATGTATCGACGATGATCTTACGTCCCGTCAGACCGCTGTCGCCCTGCGGACCGCCGATAACGAATCTGCCCGTGGGGTTTACGAAAATTTCCGTATTTTCATCCATGAAATGCGCGGGAACGATGGGCTTGATGACGTTTTCGATGATGTCCGCGCGGATCTGTTCAAGGGAAACGTCCTCGTCGTGCTGTGTGGAAACGACGATATTTTCCAGACGAACGGGGGTGTCGCCGTCATATTCCACGGTAACCTGGGTCTTGCCGTCGGGACGGAGATAGGAGAGCGTGCCGTCCTTGCGAACCTTGGTGAGCTGCTTTGCCATATTGGTCGCAAGCGAGTAGCCCAGAGGCATCAGGTTTTCGGTCTCGTCGGTTGCATAGCCGAACATCATACCCTGGTCGCCTGCGCCGGTGTCGTATTCGTCAGCCTGTACGCCCGTTTTTGCTTCGATGCATTTGTCTACGCCCATCGCGATGTCGGGGGACTGCTTGTGAATGCGGTTGACGACCTCGCAGGTGGAGGCGTTGAAGCCGTATTCTTCTTTATTATAGCCGATCTCGTCGATCGCCTTACGAACGGTTGCTTCCACGTCGATCTTTGCAGTCGTGGTAATTTCACCCATAACCATAACGAAGTCGGTCGTCGCGCAGGTTTCGCAAGCAACGCGAGCCATGGGGTCCTGCGCGAAAATTGCGTCGAGCACGGAATCGGAAATTTTGTCACAAACCTTGTCGGGATGTCCTTCGGTTACGGATTCACTGGAAAAATATCTTTTTTCTGCCATCTTTGTACTCCTCTTTCTTTCAAACTGTACGGAATTCTATCTTCAACTTATCAAAAAAACTCCCTTTCGTTTTGCCCGAAAGAGAGTTTGTACGCAGAATAAAACACTCATCTATCGGGAATTAGCACCTTGAAAAAACAGGTTGCCGGGCTTCATCGTGCCAGTCACTCAGCCACTCTTGATAAGTTTCGTTTTATTATACCATAATATTCAACAAAATTCAATAGGTTTTTTTGTAAAAATCGAATTTTTTTGCAGTTTTTTTCAGCGAATTTTTGAAAATTACCTCTATTTTCCTGTAAAAATTAACGAACGGCATTGCGGAAGCGTTCCGTCAGTGCCTTGTAGCGATCTTCCTCTCGAATGGAATCGAACCATTCCCATCCTTTCCGATCCTCAAGGAAATTCAGGTCGTTTGCAAGGAAAGCGGAAAATCCTCGATCCAGCTTTTCGTCCTCATCGTAAAGGGAAAAATGTTTATACATCTCGCCAATGTTTGTATACCCTGTACTTGATCTTCCCGTAATTCTGTCCAAGGTAGGAGAATGGTAGCCAAGCACCGTGTTCTCCGGCAACGCAGATACTTTCTCGACGATTTCAACCGCGCCCTCAAGTGCCTCATAAGCCTCTTCCCTTCTGCCGATCGCTGCCAGTGCCGCCGCAAGACGGAAACCGAGCACATATCTGTCGGCAAACCAAAGGTCAAGCCCCCTTCCGCCCGTAACAAGATGTTCTCCATCCGAATCGGAAACGGTATTGATAAGCTCCAACGCTTTTTTCATTGCCCACGCACTGTTCTCTGCGGACCACGGATTTCTTTTGCGCAGCTTATCAAAACATATCTCATGAATTTCATGAACCAAGTTCAACTGTCTTTGAAGATCGTATTTCTTCCATTCCCTACGGTAAAAATATCGTTTTTCCAGATATATCTCCATATCGTGATCACTCAATCCGGATTTTTTCATATAGACTTTTACAGCATTTTCTTCTTCAAGTGCAATATACATCTCCTGCGCCCAATCAATATACGTCTTATCCGTACACAATTCGGAAAAGTCTTCAAAAACGGAGCAAAGCTCGTCGATATGAATGTTATCAACGTGCATAATGCGAAGCATATAAAACGGCACCATATAATCCTTGGGAAAATCGCGCTTCATTGCTTTGAGGAAAGCGTACTGCTTCTCCGGATCGGAAAGCTTTTCGTATTCTTCCCATCTTTTTTGAAGGTTCTTATCTTTATCTTCTTTTGTGCAACCAAGCAATTCGTCCACACGCACCTCAAAAAAGTCCGCAATTACCGGCAAAAGCTCGATATCGGGATAAACAACACCTGTTTCCCAACGGCTGACCGTCTGGAAGGACACGCCCATTTTTTCCGCGAGCTGTTCCTGCGTAAAGCCTCGCTCACGGCGAAGTTTTCTTAAATTTTCAGAAAAATTCAGTTTCATATGCAAAATCTCCTTAAAAATGAATTTTTGTAGCCGTGCACTGCTTACGATTATATGATACCATAAAATTTATGTTTTGGGAATAACTCATTTTGCGAGAATTTTTCCTTATTTTAAGGAATGGAAGCGTTAAAAAGAAAAACTCCCACAAGGGCGTGCAAAATTAGCGGTAAACCCAATAGCCTTCCCCGGTGGGTAGCGAAGCGGCGCGAGGGTAGTGAATGACAACCCTGTGCGGTTGTCAGAGCCCGAGTGTGACCGAGCCGCAGCGAGACGGTGGCACGCGAAGCGTGACGGATGAGGTGTTTCTCAACTTAAACTAACTCCTCATCCACCGCTGGCGCGGTCCCCCTTCTCCCACAGGAGAAGGCTTTTTTGTTATGCAGACAAAGAGTAACCCCGACAGACCATTAAAAATCTGTCGGGGTTTATGATTCGATAAATTGGAATTTGTTTGTACGCTTCGCTTGAATCAATTGTATTCAAACTCAAAATCACCATCTACGCACTTGTCCGTTGATTCAAGAATGACGTAGATTGTTTTTTCATTATCATATTTATCATCAAGTGTGATCGTTTCATCGCAAGATTCTCCACCCTTAACGGTACGGAGTAATTCCTTTTCACCATCAACACCGATATAAACATTCATTTCACCTTCAGCAAGACTTGCTTCAATATTAAGCGTATGGTCGGCATCATCGTCTCTTCTTAATTTGAAGCTATACGTTCCCTTAAAGGTATCAAATTCCATACTTGCTTCATCGCCCTGGCAGGAAGTGATCAAAATAGTTGCAGAATAATTCTTGACATATCCACCACAACTACAAAGCAAAGTGAGTGTAAGAATCAGCACCAATATAAATCCGATTTTTTTCATATCGTCATTCCTCCTTGTATTTTGTTTTGTCAAATTCTTATTTGGTACAATATAAGAGTAGAAACTCAATGCAAAAAGCATTGCAAAACTACTCTTATTTTTATACAATAAAGAGGAAAGGTCCGGCGTAATTCTTATTGGATTAACACATCCGATCGATAA
>JAFQOX010000054.1 GCA_017412045.1 Clostridia bacterium | reverse complement strand
TGATGGCGCGGGTGCGTCTCCGATCTCATCACGCGAACCTTACGGTTCGTGGGAATTTTGCATGGTATAGTGGGAAAAAGAATGATTCCGGAGGGCTGCCCTTTGGGAGAGATCCGCCGTCGAGCAGTATACGAAGTCGGAACAAGCTACGGTACGGCGGCAACCATCCGCGGCGATTCGCCGCTAAATTTCCGTTTATCTGATCAAAAAATAAATGCTGTTGCCCCGCAAAAACGCGCCGTTTCTATTGCAGAGAAAACGATCCTGTGCTATAATAAGAGTATAGGAACCCAATCCCGTCAAAAGTAACGCTTTTTGCACCCAAGGAGGTCTCTATGCTTTATCCGAAAAGCGCCGCAGCGCGCATTTCAGAACGGATCCGGGAAATTGAAAGCCGCAAGCCGCACCCGTACGCGGCGGCAACGTATAAGGATATTCCCGCACTGCGAGAAATCGGCGAAATCACGGAAGGTCTGCTTCGGCTTTCCGATCGGGGCGCGCTCCTCGATGGCATCATCGCCGCGCGCTACCTTCGGGATTCCTACGAAAGTATGTGGCGCATCGCCTATACGGCGGAGTACGACAAAAAGCTGCTGAATCTCCAAGCCGACCTTTTCCGCCGATTCGGCGCGCGTGACGGCGACCGCAGGGACGATTATTACAAAGCCCTGCGCGCGCGTAATTACTACGGAAGGGATACCTGCGAGGACCTGAGGCAGACCGCGGCGGTTTTTCTTTCGGAGGACGAGCGCGGAAGGATCGAAAAGCAGATTTTCTCGGACTTTCACCCGCTGAAGCACGACCCCGTTGAGCTGACGGAGGCTTATCTTTCCGTCATTGACGAGGTAGAGCGCAGGATGGATACCGAGGAGATCCAAAAAATGCACGGCTTTCAAAGGAGCGCGCTTTTCGCGCGTCTGCTGAAGGAATACGGCGTGGAATGGCAGTCCATGACGGCGCTGAATCCGGGCGTATATTTTGATTGAACGAACGCAAACGTCGCTTCGGGAGCGACCGCGGAACGCGCATTTCGTGGTATCATAAAGACGGAAAGGAGGCAATGTCATGAGAAAGAACAAGAAAACGAGGAAGCTATACAAATCGGCTGCCATGGGCAAGCCTGCCGCCATGTATCGGCTCGGCATTCGCCTTCAGCTCGGCTCTCACGGACAGCCTGATCTGCAAGGCGCGTCTGCATGGATCGCCGCCGCGGCAGAAGCGGGTTATGCACCTGCGGTCGAATGGATCCGCGACTACGGCTTCGACGACGGCGCGCACGTGCAAGCCGAGGCGTGAGCGGATACGGGAAGGAGGATGCGCGATGAAACGAAAATGCCCCTATTGCGGCTCGTACCGCGTGGAAATTCTCGGCGGCGCGGACGGAAATCCCTACCACGAGACGAGAAAGGAATCGGCAGTCTGCGCGGATTGCGGTCGGACGCTCCCGCACGGCAACGCCGAGCCGACAAACTTTTGGAATCCCAACGCAATCCGTAAAATCAATCTGTACGCCGTCCGTTCGGACACGGAAAAGGAGCAAACATGAAGCCACAAACAGAACGTCTGCAAAACGGGGATACGCCCCGACTGACGATCGTCAGAGCCTACACGACCTTCGGAGGCGGCGGTATATCCGCCTATCGCACCGAAATCAGGAAGGGAACGATCCCCTTCCGCGAAATGGAGCAGCTGCTCGGATATGCGCCCGCGGGCGGAAGCTTTGAAATCACCGACGTCACGGACGATTCCGTTTCCTTCGTCGTCAACGCCGACAGCTCGGCGAGCGGAAAAGCGGAGATTCATACGCTCCCCTTGCGGAACGGCGCGGTCATGTTCCACCGCAGGGAGGAACGCCGCAGCACCATCGAAGGCGACGACTTTACGTATGAGGTCACCCATACCCTGAAGCTATGGACCTCCGAGCGTATTCTGAACGTATACGCCACCGTGACGCGAGAGACCGAAAAAGGTAAAACGCAGGAAACCGTTCATAAAATACTCCCGTACGCGCCCGGCGAATATGAGCTCGGTCCGGAATATCCCTTCTCAAAAAACGTCTATACGAGCGTGGACAGCGGATATTATTTCGGACGGCTCTACGTCAAGGACGATATGCGCATCCGCTATCTGGACGAGGACCCCCGTCCCGCACTCACGGGCGACATTGTAAAAAAATACGAAAGCATGGAATTCGTCCGTCAATTCGGACATGAAACCGTGGAAATCCGTATTTATGCCGAATGACAGGGCTCCGATTTGGGAGAGATCATCGAAAAAACCCATAAAATAAAATTTATATTATAAAAAGTGAGGAAAAAACCATGTTTGACGCTTTGAAAGTAAAAAATGAATGTGTGAATTGGATCCGTCAGTTTTTCGCTGAAAACGGACCCGATTGCAACGCCGTGCTCGGTATTTCCGGCGGCAAGGACAGCTCGATCGCCGCGGCTCTGTGCGTGGAAGCGCTCGGACGCGACCGCGTGATCGGCGTGCTGATGCCCAACGGCGACCAAGCGGACATTGATATGTCGTACCGCCTCGTGAACCATCTCGGCATCAAGCATTACGTCGTGAACATCCACGACGCTATCGTCGGTCTGACGGGCGCGATCCCGATGGAGCTGACCGAGCAGAGCCGCATCAATATGCCGCCCCGTATCCGTATGACGACGCTGTACGCCGTTTCCCAGTGCTGCAACGGCCGCGTGGTGAATACCTGCAATCTCAGCGAGGACTGGGTCGGCTATTCCACGCGCTACGGCGATTCCGTCGGCGACTTCAGCCCCCTTTCCCGCCTGACCGTTCAGGAGGTCAAGGAGATCGGACGTCTGCTCAATCTTCCCGCAGAGCTGGTCGATAAGGTTCCGATCGACGGACTCGGCGGCAAGACCGACGAGGACAATCTCGGCTTCACCTACGCCGAGCTGGACCGTTACATCCGCACGGGCGAAATCGAGGATATGCAGAAAAAGGCGCGCATCGACCGTCTGCACAGAATCAATCTTTTCAAGCTGCAATTGATGCCCGTTTTCGATCCCCAGATTCCCACCGCATTGGATTAAGCTCCACAAACGAAAAACAGAAAGGATGGCGGATATGAAGCTGAAAATCACCGATTACTTCTGGGCTGTGGGTTGCAGAACGAAAAAAGTAAAGACCGTATACGCGCCCCTGAAGGTCGGTCCGATCCCCGCGATGGGCGAGGTAACGAGGTGGCAGATCGACGAGGTCGGCGACGGCTTCGCGAAGCTTTCCGTGATCCGTCACGACGGAGCGACCATCCGGACCTTCACCGTGGAAAAGGGCAAAGAAGCCGGCTGGTATCCGCGATCCATGGACGCGGGACACCGCTACACGATGAAATTGGTTCGGTTTTTTTAAGACCTGAGATGATTTATGTATGCAGAAAGCAACGGCGTTTATCCTTGTTTTTTGATTACACTGCAACCTCCCGCAACCCCGATCCTTCCGCATGGAGAAAGTGAGGCATAAGAATGAAACTGAGAATCAGAAGATACAGCGATATTGGCGCAAGGAGACCCTCTTCGGGCGTTTTCACCGGAACGGTCGAGATCGAAGCCGCCGTAGGTGAATACAGTACCCCTTCGCTGTTCGGCATTTTCCACGCCTTCCGCAGCTTCGAGATCCTTTCGATCAATGAAAAAGGCGTGACGATCTCGGCGGTATCCCATACCGAAAGGGGAACGAAGATACACGAGCCGCAGCTGCTGGAAAAGGGCTTCACCGTTTCTTTTTCGGACAGCGAGCGGCAAACCTCTGACGACGGTCCGTCCTGGACGGCGACCGACGATCTGTATTTTAAGATCATCGAATAGCATGGAGGAGTACGCATGAAAAAAGCAATCGCGATCACAATGAAAAAAGCCGCGGCGAATCACGACCCCGGCGCCAGTAAATTTTTCGGACCGCCCACGGTCCCCGAGGCGTGGCTGGACAGCTTTTACGAGGACGAGATCTTCTTCTGCCAGATCCGCCTTTCGGAAATCGCGGCGCTGGATGCCGAAAATAAATTGCCCCACACGGGCTATCTGTACGTATTTCTGAACACGGAGGACGGCGACCGTCATCTGCGCGCAGACGTGCGCCATTACGACGGCGAGCCCGATCTGGTGATCGACGGCTTCAACGGCGCGGTGGACGGCTACGAGCGGTTTGACGAAGCGTGGATCATGGAATTTACCGAAGCGGATGAAGATCACGACGGCACGAAGCTGTTCGGTACGCCGAGCGATTGGAATTACGGCGAGGAGCCGACCGCGCTTCTGCTGCAATACGATCCGCTGGATAATGAAACGGGCTTTTTAGACCTTCTGGACGGATACCTCTGCCTGTTCTTCGGCGACGATCCGAAGGATTTCGGCGCGGCTACGCTGACGGAAGCATATTCCTAAGCAGCGCCGCACGTTCCAAAGGAGATTTTATGAAAACCGGATCCAAACCGAAACACAGAGAAGCAAGCGCCGCGTTGTACGAAAAGGGCATGGCGCTCGTGTCCTCACTGCATTTCAAGGAAGCGTGGGAGCCGCTTTACGAAGCGGCTTCTATGGGCCATGCGGAAGCAATGGCGGAGATCGGATATATGCGCGCGTACGCGCTCGGCGTTTCCGCAAACGCGCAGGAGGCGCTCTCGTATCTTCGGAAAAGCGCGGAGATGGGGTGCAATTACGCCTGCTACGTGCTATGGGAAATGTACGACGACGGTTTTTACGGCATCGGCGCGGAAGAAGCCAAACGACTGTGCGAGGAAGCGGCGCGCCGCGGCAGTCCCAGGGCGATCCGCCGTCTGGAGGACGGCTTTGACCTTCGCCCCGTCACCGAGATCCTTTCGGAGCAGGCGGAGCGCGGAAACACGGACGCGCTGTGGTATCTTGCGCACGAATATATGACGCTCGGCGATCAAAAGAATGCGGAAATCTTTCTGGCGCGCGCTGTCGATGCCGGACAGACGGACGCACTGCTTTTTGTGGCAAACGGCGGTTTTCACGCAAAGGATGACGGCAAAACGATATGATACAAGACTTTCCCCAAAAATAAGCAGAGGCGAGCCCTTTCGGGCTCGCCTCTGCGCAGACTGTCGAAAAAGCCATGTAGAAAATTCAAAAATAAAAAGTTTTACAAAGATGGCAAGGCTCCCTCTGGGAGGGAGCTGGATTTTGCGAAGCAAAAGACTGAGGGAGAGTGCGTGATTCAAGAATTTTGGATTGGATTTGTCTGTTTGCAAGTGTAAAATTGTACGCAAACAGAAATTTTTCAAAAGTTTTGTTTG
>JAFQOX010000053.1 GCA_017412045.1 Clostridia bacterium | reverse complement strand
GATCAAAATTTTAAGTGACGCGGGCTCCTTCCGCCTCGTAAACTCGGCACCTTCCTCCCGGAGGAAGGCTTTTTAGCATCTCATCTTTTAGCGAAATTGACGAAACTGAATTTTTTAACTGACTTTATCGACAAGCTGAAACGGAGGATCCTAAGATCCTCCGTTTTTATCTTATCATTGTGCAATTTGCTGAAATAATTTTTGAAAAATGATACAGAAATACAATTTACAAAATGAAAAAACGGTGATATAATAAATAGAAATCTATTTTCAGATAGGAGATTTTTAAATTGGAAAACAATAAACTCAAAGAACGGTACGGCCTCTTTACAGCGATCTGTATGGTCGTCGGTATCGTTATCGGCTCCGGTGTATTTTTCAAGGCGCAGGATATTCTGAAATACACCGACGGTAACATTCTGCTGGGTGTCCTCGCATGGCTCATCGGCGGCGTTGTTATGATCATCTGCGCCTTCAACTTTGCGAATTTCGCAACGCAGTACGTCAAGGTCAACGGCATCGTTGACTATGCGGAGGCGGCTGTCGGTCCCCGTTACGCTTATATGACGGGCTGGTTCCTCTCCACCATCTATTTCCCCGCCATGACCTCCGTGCTTGCGTGGGTTTCCGCGCGTTATACGCTGATCCTTTTCAATCCCAAGGCAGACATCACGAGCGGTCTTTGCATGGCGCTCGGCGCGTTCTACCTCTGCGCGGTCTACGCGATGAACATTCTTTCCCCGAAGCTTGCGGGTAAGCTCGAGGTCAGCGCTACGATCATCAAGCTCATTCCGCTTGCGGTCATCGTCGTCGTCGGTACGATCGTGGGTCTTTTCGTAAACGGTCAGACCGTCGATGCATTCGTCAGCGCGTCCCAAAATATGGGCGGTGATTTCACCAGCGTTTTCGCGGGAATCGCAGCGGCGGCGTTCGCTTACGAGGGCTGGAGCATTGCGACCTCCATCAACTCCGAGCTGAAAAACCCGAAGAGAAATCTGCCGATCGCGCTCGTCGTCGGTACGGTCATCATTATGGCGGTCTACATTCTGTATTTCATCGGTCTGACGGGCGGCGCTTCGGTCGACGTTCTGATCCACGAGGGCTCTCCCACCGCGTTCAAGAATCTGTTCGGTAACGTCGGCGGTACGGTCATGAACGTATTCATCGTCATTTCCTGCCTCGGTACGCTTAACGGTCTGATGCTGGCTTCCACCCGTTCCTTCTATTCCGTTGCGGTCCGTGAGTACGGACCCGCGCACAAAACGCTGGCATCCGTGGACGATTATACGAATATGCCCTCCAACTCCGGCGTCGTTGCGCTCCTCTGCTGCGGCGCGTGGTTCTTCTATTTCTACGCGGCAAATCTGACGGCGCCCGTGTTCGGCGTGTTCAGCTTTGACTCCTCCGAGCTCCCGATCATCACGATCTACGCGATCTATATCCCGATCTTCGTGATGTTCATCATCAAGGAAGGCAAGAAGAATATTTTCAAAAATATCGTTATGCCCATCCTCGGCATCATCGCCTCTCTCTTCATGGTATTCGTTGCCGTTTACGCGCACGGCGTAAAGCCCTATCTTGCCGCGGCGGCAGAGGGTAAGTTTGCATTCCCCGTTCTGTTCTATCTGATCGTTTTTGCGGTCATCATGGCGTTCGGCGCATTCTTCTACAAGAAAAAGAGAATATGAAACACTGAAATAAAAGCCTTTTCCGTTCTCTCTGCATTCTTAGCGGAGAAATGACAGGCACAACATTTCGGCAGGGAACTTGCTTTCTCTGCCGATTTGTGTTATAACGGTGATAACGAAAAGTCTCCCTCTCGGAGGTAGCCTTTGGACGCGTTAGTGCATCTTTAGGGGTATGGGCTTCGCCCGAAGCATTTGTAATACAAAGGCGAAACTTGCGATAAAACAGAACGACAAATAAGAATATGTTGATAAAAACAAACATCATTATTTTCAAAAAATCTTGTAATATTATTGACTTATTCATAATTTCGTGGTATAATAATTGGTACAATTTTATTACTAATCACGGAGATAAAATGGAAAAATCTCTTAACATTAAAATCAATCATTGGTCGCTATTAAAGTTTGCGCTCCCGACAATGATTGCAAATATTTTTATGAGCGTGTATATGACGGTGGACGGCATTTTCGTTGCCAACTGCGTCAACACAAACGCGCTGTCAGCCGTTAATATCGTTATGCCTTACGTGATGATCGTCATTGCGCTTGGCACGATGATCGGTACGGGTGGAAGTGCCATCGTATCTGCACAACTCGGCGAGGGCAAGGAAAAGGAGGCGAAACAGAATTTCAGCTTTTTGTGTCTTACTTGCTTCGTCGCTTGCTGCGCGGTATCGGTGCTGTCCTTTGTGTTCCGTACACCGCTTTTGCGATTGCTTGGCGCGAGTGACGTGATTTGGGATTACTGCGTAGATTACGCAACTCCTCTGTTCTGTGTTGCACCTCTCGCACTCGTCGGAATGGCATTCCAATCCTTCTTTATCAGTGCAGGAAAGCCCGGACTCGGTATGACCTTCTCGCTCCTCGGTGGCGTTGCCAATATCTTTCTCGATTGGCTCTTTATCGCGCATTTTGGATGGGAAACGATGGGCGCAGCGTTAGCAACGGGAATTGGTTACTCCATCCCCGGTATTGCCGGAATTATATACTTCTTTTTTGCACGGAAAGGTACGCTTTACTTCATTCGTCCGAAATGGAACGGCAAGGTGCTGCTCAAAACCGTGACCAACGGCTCGTCCGAAATGGTTGCTATGGTAGCAAGCGGTATTACCACCGTTATGATGAACAATATCGTGATGGGCTTTGAAGGCGAGGATGGCGTTGCGGCAATCTCCATTCTCGTCTATACGATGTCGCTTCTGACCTCCATCTATATCGGCTACGGTCTTGGCGTTGCTCCCGTTACGAGCTATAATCTCGGAGCAGGCAATACCGACAATCTCAAAAAAGGACACAAAATCAGTCTGCAACTGTTGGCGATTATGTCGGTTGTGATGTATCTGCTCGGACTGTTGTTGCGTGATCCGCTGATCTCGATATTTGCCGACGAAGGAACGCACGTCTATGAAATGGCACAGGGTGGCTATATGCTGTTCTCAATTTCGTATCTGTATATGGGCTTCAATATGTACGGCTCGTCCTTTTTCACGGCACTCGGCGACGGCAAAACATCGGCTGTTATCTCTTTCTGCCGTGGACTCGTTCTGCTGACGATTGCGCTCTACGCGATGTCCGCGCTCTTTGGCATTACGGGACTTTGGCTTGCAATGCCCGTAGCCGAGCTTTTGGGGCTTGGTATCACAATCTTTTTTATGATAAAGCTGAAAGGAAAATATCACTATGCTTAAAAGACAGCTTGCGCGATTCAATCATATTATGCAGGGCATAGAACGGGTTTACGAGAACTATGCCAAATCCGTGGGACTGACCTATATGAGCCTTACGGTGTTGGAGATTATTAGTTATAACGAAACACCGCCGACACAAAAGGAGATTTGCGAACAGAGCCATTATAATAAGCAGATCGTCAACAGTATCATCAAGGGCTTTACTGATAAAGGCTATCTTGAATTTCGTGAAGTGGAAAGCGACAGACGAAATAAGCAGGTCTTGCTGACCGATAGCGGCAAGGCTTATGCCGACGAAATTCTCAATCCGCTTTGGGAGATCGAGCAAAAAGCCGTTACCGTGCTTTCGGATAAGGAGCGCGAAAAACTCCTCGATATGCTTGAAAGGTGCTTCGATGCTTACCGAACGGCAACAGAACAAAAATAAACAAATTCCAATTTATCGGGCAGAACAAACGAGCCCCGACAGACTTCTGTCGGGGCTAATTATTTGTTTACTGCGGAGCTTTTTTATCCGTAGGGGAGACCTGCGGTCTCCCGCGGGCGAACGCAGTTCGCCCCTACCGTGTATCAGTGAAAGATTTTGCGATTTCCCCGCTGATTTTGCACGCCGTTCGGGGAAGGCTTTTATTTTGCGCTTTTGACAAATAAAAATAAAAAATTTTGCATAAAGGTATTCCCTTTTTATGCGGTTCATGGTATGATATAATAAAGGTATTCTGAAAAAAGTATACTTCTAAGAAAGGTTTGGAGATAAAAATCTGAAAAACAGATCGTTTTTCAGATCGGAAGTTTTGTGGCTCGCACAAAACTTCTTGATTTTCAAGAAAGGCATGGTCATAATAATGAAACTGTACAACACACTTTCCAAAACCGTCGAGGATTTTATTCCCAACGAGCCCGGCAAGGTAAAAATGTATACCTGCGGTCCGACGGTTTATCATTTTGCCCATATCGGCAACCTCCGTACGTATATCATGGAGGACGTTCTGGAAAAGTCCTTCCGTTACTGCGGATATGACGTGACCCGCGTCATGAACATCACCGACGTCGGTCACCTGACCAGCGACGGCGACACGGGCGAGGATAAGATGCTCAAGGGCGCGAAGAGAGAAAAGAAAACGGTCATGGAGATCGCAGAGTTCTACAAAAACGCTTTCTTTGCCGACTGCGCAAAGCTGAATATCAAGACCCCCGACATCGTTCAGCCCGCGACCGGCTGTATCGCGGAATTCATCGAAATGGTAGAAGCGCTCCTTGCAAAGGATTACGCTTATTTTGCAGAAGGCAACGTCTATTTCGATACCTCCAAGGCAAAGGATTATTACGCGCTTTCCGGTCATAATACCGAGGAGCTGATGGTCGGTGTTCGCGACGACGTTTCCGAGGACACCAACAAGCGCAACAAGAGCGACTTCGTTCTTTGGTTTACCAAGTCGAAATTCGACGATCAGGAGCTCAAATGGGAAAGCCCCTGGGGCGTCGGCTATCCCGGCTGGCATATCGAATGCTCGGGCATCTGCATGAAATATCTCGGCGACCGTCTGGACATCCACTGCGGCGGCGTTGACAATATCTTCCCGCACCACACCAACGAGATCGCGCAGAGCGAGGCTTATACCGGTCATAAATGGTGTAACCATTGGTTCCACGTTCAGCATCTCAACGACGAGCGCGGCAAGATGAGCAAATCCAGCGGCGAATTTCTGACCGTATCTCTCCTTCTCGACAAGGGCTACGATCCGTTGGCATACCGCCTCTTCTGCCTGCAGAGCCACTACCGCAAGCCCCTCACGTTCAGCTATCCCAATATGGACAACGCGGCGGCATCCTACGCGAAGCTGATCAAGCGCGTGAACGGACTGCCGATGGACGGCGAGGTGGATGCATCTGCCGTTCAGGCATACCGCGAAAGATTCGCAGAAGCGCTTTCTCAGGATTTGAATACCGCTCAGGGACTGACCGTTCTCTACGATATGCTCAAGGACAGAGCCCTTTCCGGCGCGACCAAACGCGCGATTGCGGCTGATTTTGATACCGTTCTTTCTTTGAATCTCGTTCGGGAAGTAGCAAAGAAGGAGGAGCCTGCCGCTCCCGTGATCGATCCCGCGGATATGTGGATCGTGGAAAAGATCGAGGAGCGCGCCGCCGCAAAGAAGGCGAAGAATTACGCGCTTGCGGACGCGATCCGCGCAGAGCTTCTCGAAAAGGGCGTTACCCTGGTCGACACCAAGGCGGGAACGACCTTCAAAAAAGCGTAATCTGAAAAATGGACGTTGTTTTTCGAAATACCAACGAATTTGATATTTTCCTTTGCGTGGACGGAGAGGAATTTGTGATACCGTCTCGTTTTTCGAAAACGGTTTCCCGTTCAAGGACGGATGATATGACGGTCGTATCGCGCGTAGCGAAGCCGAGTTATGTCAATAAACCGAAGCGCTCCTTT
The DNA here is from genome assembly GCA_017412045.1 of Clostridia bacterium. GTDB lineage: Bacteria > Bacillota > Clostridia > Oscillospirales > CAG-272 > QALR01. The sequence goes on along the minus strand of JAFQOX010000053.1, from coordinate 9,986 downwards.
TGGAATTTTTCATTTTATCACGATTATCATCTGACTGTGGAAACGGCGTACCGCTTTTGCGACGTGCAGGACGGCGGCGTTTTCACGGTCATTGCCGAAGATACGCGGACCTTTGATCCGTCCTGCGTGATCTACGAACGCTGCGCGGTATATTCCGCGAGCGCAAAGACGGTTTCGGAGAAATACCGCGTTTTCGGCGATCGCGAAGTCCTGAAAAAGCAATACCGTAAGGATCATAGAAAAGAGGATCTTTTCGATTTCTTTATGGATCCGCTGATCGGATTTTCCGCTGACGGTTGTTCCGCAGGCTGTTTGACGACAATTCTTTTTTGGGTTGCCATCGTTGCCTGTATCGTGAATTTCGGCTTTGCCGCCGTCGGAAAGTGGGGACTCGTTCTTTATATCGTTCTTGCTTTTCTGGAATGGACGGTCGGAAAGATCGTGGACTATTGTTTCAGCGCGGGAAAAACGTCCGCGCAATGCTTCGACGAATGCTTTGAGCCGCACGTCATCGAAAAGAATTTGTGCGGCGGAAATTCGGATTTCCGAAAGCCGAAAAAAGGCTTTTTCGGCAGAAGATCATAAATTTTGAGCAATTTTTCTTACAATAAAACGAAAGTCAACAGTTCGGAGACTTTGCGGCTTTCGCCTTGTGGAGTCGAATTTGCTTTGCGAACCGCAAAACTTCTTGGAACGAAATAAGCGTGATTATAATTATGAAAGGAATAAAAACCAATGAACAGAAGTAAAATCAAAGTCGGCTTCGTTTCCCTCGGTTGCTCCAAGAACCTGATGGACACGGAGGTCATGCTGGCAAAATTGGTCAAGGCGGGCTATCAAATCGTGCCCGAGGATATTGATGCGGATATCATCATCATCAATACCTGCGCCTTTATCGAAAGCGCCAAAAAGGAAGCGATCGACAATATTCTCGATATTGCGTGGCTTAAGGAGCACCGCAAGCTTAGAGGCATCGTCGTTACGGGCTGTCTGGCAGAGCGCTATCAGACGGAGATCTTCAAGGAGATCCCCGAGGTCGATGCCCTGCTCGGCGTAGGCAGCATCCATCGCATCGTCAAGGCAGTCGATGCCGTCGCAAAGGGCTTGCAGTACAGCGCGTTTGACGACAAGAACACCTGTGAGCTCGGCGGCGACCGCGTGGTAACGACGCCCGACTATATGGCGTATATGAAGATCGCGGAGGGCTGTGACAACCGTTGCACCTATTGCGCGATCCCCTCCATCCGCGGTAAGTTCCGCAGCCGTCCCATCGAGGACCTCGTGGCGGAAGCGAAGGATATGGAAGCGCTCGGCGTGAAGGAGCTGAACATCGTCGCGCAGGATACCACGAGATACGGTCAGGACCTCTACGGCGAATACAAGCTCGCAGAGCTGATCCGCGCCATCTGCAAGGAAACGAGCATTCCGTGGATCCGCCTGCTCTACTGCTATCCCGACAAGATTACCGACGAGCTGATCGCCGAGATCCGCGATAACGACCGCGTCGTAAAATACATCGACCTTCCGATCCAGCATATCAGTGATCCCATTCTCCGCAGAATGAATCGCCACGGCGATTCCGCAATGATCAAATCCGTGGTCAAGAAGCTCCGCGACGAGATCCCCGGCATCGTGATCCGCACGACCCTGATCGTCGGCTTCCCCGGCGAAACGGAGGAGGACTTTGAGGCGCTCTGCGAATACGTAAAAGAGGCTGAATTTGACCGTCTGGGCGCATTTACTTATTCCCGCGAGGAGGATACCCCCGCGTACGATTTCGACGACCAGATCGACGAAAACGTCAAGCAGGAGCGTTACGACATCATTATGAAGGAACAGCTTCATATTTCCGAGGCGAAGAACGAAACGATGATCGGCAAGCGCGTGCGCGTGCTCTGCGAGGCGTTTGACCCTGCGGCGGAGATCTACTACGGCAGAACGGAATTCGACGCTCCCGACATCGACGGAAAGGTATATTTCAAGAACGCGCTCGGCAAAAAGAAGATCGCGCCCGGTACCTTCGTCACCGTTGAGGTGGAAGAGGTTTACGACTACGATCTGATCGGTAAGACCGTTTAAGCATACCCGTCCATCCTTCGGGACGGAGGATGGACGCATGATAAAATTCAAAATAAAATATTGACGACGAAAGAGAGGCTTTTCCTTATGAAACTCAATTTGCCCAACAAGCTGACGCTTGCAAGAATGTGCATGGTTCCCTTTTTGATGATCTTTATCACCTTTGACTTCGGTCTCGGCATTTGGTCCAGACTGATCGCCGCCGCGTTTTTTGCGCTCGCTTCGGCGACCGACTTCGTTGACGGCTACATTGCCAGACGAGATAACCTCGTAACGAATTTCGGTAAATTCATGGACCCTCTTGCAGATAAGCTGATGGTCTTCGTTGCTCTGATCTCCCTTTGCTACGTAACGGGCAGAGATACCCTTTACATCGAGGGACTCGGTAAATACGGCATTGATAAGGCGGAGGTCGTTTACGGCGTATGTCTGCTCGCCGCAACGGTCATCGTTATTTTCCGTGAGCTTGCCGTTACCTCCATGCGTATGGTCGTTACCAATACCGACGGCGTCGTCATCGCGGCAAACTGGCTCGGTAAGGTCAAGACCTGCGTACAGATTGGCTTCATTCTGTCTGCGATCATTGAGCCCATGTTCGATTACGAATTCCTCGGCGGTCACGCAGTTTCCTACGTGCTGATGGCGGCTATGGTCGTCATGACGGTATGGTCCGGCTTGGAATACTTCAAGGGCTATTGGAAGTATATCAACCCCTCCGTATGATCGGAAACACCGTCAACGTAAGCTGACGGCGCTGACATAAAATTTTATCAAGGCTTGTTTGAGAAGGAACGCCTTCGGGCGTGTTGCCTTTTCAAACGAGCCTTGATTTTTATACCATAGTAAATTGCGCAAAATGGTCCTCGCCGTTTCGAATTGTTTCGATACGGGCTGAACTGCGGTAGGCGAGCAACCATCAGCGCGATTCGCCGCTTTTTCATGTTCTAAAAATTATATTAACGCGAGTTCGATGGGAAAATAAATTCTTGTTTAGCGAAGATCAAATTTGGCACTTAAAGATAAGATTCAACAAGGCTCCCACTCTGGGGGAGCTCCGCCGTCTAAGGCGGTGAGAGGGCTTTTTGCCACAACATTGAGATTTTATGTTTAATTTTGTTGATGGTCAGCCCTCTCCGTCTTGCCTTACGGCAATCCACCTCTCCCAAAGTGAGAGGCTTGGTGAATGTTTACTTTTTGAACAAATTACACCGCTAAACAAGAATTTATCGTTCCAAGCTTTCGTCGAACTCACGTTATATTACAATAAAAAAGTAAATACCGTTGCTACGGTTTTGCAAAAAGACCTTGACAAAATCGAGATTTTGGTATACAATATAAACAGAGAGTTGCGAAGGGCAATTTCCCGATCGCACGAATCATTTCCATGATGGAAATTTGAAAGGATAGATACCCATGGCAGAAGAAATGTTTGAATCGACCGACGTGATCACTCTGACCGATGAAGAAGGCGTAGAAACCGATTTTGAGGTTGTCGCTTCTCTTGAGATCAACGGACAGATCTACTACGCGCTCATGCCCGTCGAAGATAATGAAAATGGCGAATGCGTCATTCTGAAGCTTGAAAAGGACGAGAACGGCGAAGATATTCTCTCTACCATTGACGACGACGACGAATACGACAGAGTTGCCGATGCGTTCGAGGACGTATTTTTCTCCGAGATTGATTACGACTGATCCCGTATAAAAGCTTCTCAAAGAGTACATACTCTTACTACAATTCAATAGGCAAAAATCCTGCCCCTCTCGTGATATGTCAAAATTAAACCTACAACAATTTCTTGGAGTCTTATACTCGGCACGGGTATGCAGACCTCCCGTACCGTTCCTGCTTCGACACGAATGATACGGACGCTGGGAGCACAAACTGTCGATGCGGACACCCACCTTGCTTTCTGCAGGGCGTTAATTATGACGTACACGGCCGGGTGGGTTTTGTTTATAAATCCGTCTTGTCAGCCCTTGTTCTTTTCGGAGAACGAGGGCTTTTCTTTCGCGTAGAGCTCTCGTAGCGCCAAAAAAGCGGGCAATGCCCGCAGGAAGTTTCTCGCCTACAGCAGTTTAGCCTGTATTCAAACAATACAAAACGGCGAGGTCGAATTTGCGCAATTTCCTATGGTACAAGAAAGCCCCACGGCGTTTGCCGTGGGGCTCATTCGTCTTATTTACGTTCTATCCTTGGGATAGATTGCTTTCAGATCCTTGATCAATGATTAGACCTTGTTATCGTCGAGACCTGCGATGAGGTTAGCGATCCAGTCGTTAGCGTTAGTAGCCTGCTTTGCAGCGAACTGAGCAACGTTGTTCTTGTTGTTCTGGATCATGTTGGAAAGGTGACCTTCAAGAGCGCTGTTAGCGAGATAACCGGGGTCATAAGTCATGGTGCTGAGGATGATGTCGAGCATGTCAGCAGACTGAGGATCGGAGCAGTAGTCGTATGCGTATACGTTGATGTATGCGGGACGAACGATGTAGGTGGAGTGGAATGCGTAAACGGTGAGGAAGTCAGCAACGTTATCGGGATCCGGAACGGAAACAGGAATGGAGTAGGAGTAAACGTGGTTGTCTACGTAGTGAGCGTAGTCTTCCTGATTTTCGTCGTAGAGAGGATAAGGAAGCAGACCGATTTCAGCGTCGAAGTCCTTGAGGTTAACAAGGGAGGAGCCGAGAATTTCGGAAGCGAAGAGAGCGTAGCCGCCTGCGAGCGTTTCGGGAATTACGGAGTAAGAAACGGTCTGGCCTTCAGGCATAGCCCAGATTTCCATAGCCTTGTTGATAACGTTGGTCCAGGATTCGGTGTTCTTGTCAACGTCGAAGGTAAGAACGCCGTTGGTGTTCTTCAGGATGGAGAGACCGGAAGCAACGTGGAGACCGTGAGAAGCGTGGATGGTTCTGATCCAGCCTGCAACGTCGCCGTTCTGGGAGTCGTAAACAGAGTCACCGTTGCTATCGGAAACGCCGAGCTTAACCATAGACTGGAACTGGTCCATAGTCCACTTTTTGTCTTGTACGAGCTGATAGATATCAATCTGGTTGAGATCTTTGTTGTTCTGGAATACGGTCTTGTTGTAAACGATTGCGTGAGTGCAGTCGAAGGTGGTAAGAGCGAAGTCACCAACAATGCTGTAAAGGGTGTCTTTACCGGAGCTGTTCTTGATGGTGTAGGTGTCTACGTACTGCTGGTCCCACCAAGGCTTGGAGAAGTCGATGTCATGGCTACCGATTTCGGTGAGGTTATAAGCGTCACCGGAGGTAGCAGTGCCGGTGATTGCGTAGTGGTGGGTGTAAATGTCGATGGAGTGCTGGTTGGAAGTAACTTCCGTGCTTGCATCACCTGCGGGGGAGGGGCTTGCTACGCCCTGGATGGTGCAATCGTAGAGGGATTCGATGAGCGCGTTTCTTTCACGAACAGCAACGCTGATAGCGTCTGCTTCATCGGAATAGATTTCCTTTGCGCTGTTGAAGCCGTCGGATTCGCCGTCTGCGCCAACCAATTTGAAGGTTCTGCCGCCGAAGCTGATGTCTTCATAACCCTGAAGCTTGGAATAGGGATCTACTTCGGTAGTGCTGCCCGGCTGACCGGAGGTGGTGCCTTCGGTAGTGCCGGCTGTTGTGCCTGCGGTCGTTCCTGCGGGCTTCTTGGTGGTGCTGTCAGCGGGCTTGTTGTTACAGCCTGCCATGAGAAGAACACCAAGGATCATGAGCACGGAAAGAGCCAAAGCCAAAAGTCTTTTCATGAGAAAATCTCCTTTATAAAATATTTTTTTGTCGTTATGAAAAATAAATCCATAACTTGTTTAAGTCTATTATATCATTTAGAGTCGATTTTGTCAAGAGAAAACTATTTTTGAAGCTCCAAAATCGGACCGTTTTCGATTAAAAAAGAATGGGTGATTTTTATGCAATTTGCACATGGTTTGATATGGTATCAAAAATAAATATAGGCAAGCAAGCGGATGTTTTATCAAGCTTATCAGTGAAATTTAACATCAACGTCATCATATACATTGCAGGGCAACTGCGTTTGCTTTTTATAAGAATCAATGATAAATTCCTGTTTATCGGTCTGTCAGCACACCGAAAATTCAGATTCATGCAAACAGCGCAAAACGGCGGACTTGTTTTTGCTCAACTTTCCATGGAATAAAAAAGCGGCGAATCGCCGCTGATGGTTGCCGCCGTATAGCAGTTTGTTCTGATTTTGTTCCTTGTTCGACGGCGGAGCCGTTTTACGCAATTTCCTATAGTGTAAAAAAGCGGGCAACGCCCGCAGGAGGTTGCTCGCCTACCGCAGTCCAAACAATACAAAACGGCGAGGTCGAATTTGCGCAATTTCCTATGGTATAAAAAAAGGATCCTTTCCCGAAGGAAAGGATCCCGAAACGATTCGTTTTTAAGTCAATTCGTCAGAATCAAGCATTAAGCAGCAGCGGTAGTAGCGGTTGCAGCAGCAGCTTCGGATTCAGAAACGGAGATGGACTTGGAGATGGAAACGGATTCGTTGTAAACGTCCTCGATGTAGGAAGTGTAGCTGTTGAGGTCAGCCTTAGCACCGAAGATGATGTAGTCGATTTCAACAGTAGCGCCTTCTACGATGTTTGCACGAGTGTCACCGTAAGCAGCTGCCTTGGAAGTAGCGGAGCCGCCGAATGCACCGAGTACGAAGAACTCGAGAGCAGCAACGGATTCAGTGCCCATCCAGTTCCAGTTGTTGGAACCGGTGCTGCCGCCGAGACCTGCATAGTAAGCCATGTGAACGTAGGAGTTACCGGGAGTACGACCGTTAGCATTTTCTCTGCCCATGAAAGCGAGGAAGTTGATGTCATAGGTGTAGACACCATATTCTTCGGAAGCTTCGCAGGTGAGCTTGTTTTCGCCTGCAACGTAGTCGTCAACGGTGGGAGCGCCGCCCTGGAGATACATGCAGGTAGCGAGAAGGGTGGTAGCGTAAGCCTGACCAGCCTTGTGCCAACGGAATGCCATGATGTTGTTGGTGGTGTTGTTCTTGATTCTGAATCTTACGAAGTTCTTGTCTTTCTTAAGTTCATCGTCAAAGTCGTAGGTAACGAGGTCTTCGAAGCAGAGAGCGTAGGAAGTGATAGCGTAAGCATCGCCGGGAGCTTCCTTGCCATCTTCGCCGAGAGTGATAGCGGGGTGATCCTTAACCGCAGTAACGATGATGGAGTCATCGGTGTATTCAACCTTGATGAAGTTTTCATCAATGGTGAGAGCTTCGGTAAGGTAAGCGTGAGAGGTCATGCCGAGGTCTTCGCCCTTGGTCTTGGTACCGAAGTCAAAACGAGCGAAAACGGGGGGAAGAGTGGTGGTGCTGTTGTCGGTGTTTTCGGTGGTGCCAGCGGTGGTGCCTTCAGTGGTACCTGCGGTGGTGCCTGCAGTGGTGCCTTCAGTGGTACCAGCAGTAGTGCCTGCGGTAGTGCCAGCGGTGGTGTCTGCGGGCTTCTTGTTGTTATTGCAACCAACAAGCGCGAGAACAGCAACGAGCATAGCTACTACCATCACGAGAGAAAGAATTTTCTTCATGATTTAGTTCTCCTTTTGAAAAAATTTTTTGATTTTTGTTACGGAAGGACCTCCATAACAAATGTACTTTGATTATACCATTTCATTTTCATTTTGTCAAGAGAAAATGAAATTATAAAGATAAAATTGAGGGGCTTTTTTTTGTAAATAATCAACAGAACTACAAAAATACACGAAGATCGTTCTTTTTGTCGCGCTTTGTCAAAATGCGATGCGCGTGTTTTCAGCGTGAATTTTATTTATATAATTTATACAAAAATGAAAGGACGCACGCCCGCGTGCGTCCTTCCTTTACTACGCGCCGAATCCGGAAATACGGCTGACGTAATTGCCGATTTCTTCGCTCACGGAGGCTTCTCTGCGTTGGGTCCATTTCACGACGTTGTTCTGCGCGGAGGCGATCATCTGGGAAAGGTCGCTTTCCGCCGCGCTCCAATAGTGATAACCGGGATCGTAGGAACGGGTGTCCAGAATGAGCGCGAGCATTTCGGCGGATTGCGGATCGCTGCAATATCCGTAACCGTAGGCGTTGATGAAAGCCTTTCTGACGGTATGCCGCGAATGATATCCGAATACCTCCATAAATTTGCCGATTTCCTCCGTTTCGGATACGGAAACGGGGACGTGATAGGTGAACACGTGATTGTCGACGTAGTGCGCGTAACGTTCCTGCGAGGGACTGTAGAGAGGGTACGGGAGAAGACCGACGCGGACGTCTTCCGCATCCTTCATGCGCTCGAGGACGTCGATGACCTCAGAAGCGAAAAGCGTCCGATTGGAGGCAAGCGCCTTCTGTACGTTGGTATAGCCGAGCGTTTCCGCGCCGGGCGTGCTCCAGACGCCGATCGCGCGGTCGATGATGCCGACCCATGCGTTCGGATCGCCGGCGGGAGAGAAAACGAAGCTTCCGTTCTTCGTTTCGATGAGCGGAAGCGCGCTTGCCGTATGCAGACCGTGCGCGGCGTGCCCGGTCCTTGCCCAGCCGAGAATGTCGCCCTCCGCAAAGGAAATGACGGAGTTACCCGAGGCATCCTTTGCGCTGACGCGGATCATTTCCGAAAATCGGTCTACCGTCCATTCGTTGTTTCGGATCAGCTCGTGAACGTCATCCGAGAATCCGGAGGTTTCCATGACGTTCTGATTGTAAATGATCGCGTGCGTGGCGGCGAAGGCGCTGAGACAAAAGTCGCCCATCATCGCAAAAAGCGTATCTCTGCCTCCCGCCGTTTTGACCGTATAAGTCGAAACGAAGGTCTGATCCCACCATTCGTGTGAGAAATCGATGCCGATATTATATAAATTGTAGATATTTCCGTTTTCCGCTAAGGATTTTCCGAAGCCCGTCGCGGAAAAAACGTCGATGGTATGCTGATTGGCTGTGACCTCTGCCATGGTAAGCCCGACGGGATCCTCCGAGGGGATCATCTCGATCGTGCAGTCGTAGAGCGATTCCACGATGGTGTTTCTTTCTCTGACGGCGTTGCTGATGGTGTCCGACTCGTCGGAATAGATCTCCTTTGCGCTTTGCCAACGGGGATCACGCCCCTCGGAAGCGGCGATCCGAAAGGTTTTTCCGCCGAAGCTCAGGTCCTCGAATCCCGAGGGCTTGACCGTGGCGGGGTTCACATTCTGCGGGGACGGCGGCGCGCCTCCCGTTTCCGCAGGCTGACTGTCGCTGCCGTCCGCGCCGTCGGGAAGCATAGAGTCGCCGCTCGTTTGCGGGGCTGAGCCCGAAGGAGAGGCACCCGTGTGGTTGCCGTTCTGCCCGTTTCTGCCGCAGCCTGCGGTCAGCATGATGCCGCATATCGCGGCGGCGGATAAAGCGAGAGCAATGGTTCTTTTCATGATAAGGATTTCCTTTCCAAAATGCTGCCGGAAAAATTCCTGCGCAATCAAAGTTTTGCCGTTGATCCGCCCTTGTATGTATGGGAATTTGAGGCGGCAAAGTGAAAAAGCGGCGCTCGGGCTGCATGACGCAAATTCCTATGAATAAAACGAAAAGAACGCAGCTTTCACTGCGTTCTTCAGACTGTCGAAAAAGCCATGTAGAAAATTCAAAAATAAAAAGTTGCACAAAGCCGGAAAGGCTCCCTCTGGGAGGCAATGTCGTCAACTTAACGTTGACAACATTGCAGTGATATATTTCGCTGTTCGCGGAACATGAAGGAAAAATTTATTAACGTGAGTTTGATGAAAGCTCGGAACGATAAATTCTTGTTTAGTGGGTTCTCTCTCCCTCCGTCAACCATGCGGTTGACACCTCCTACATTATGCTTCGCATAATGTGCAGAGGGAGGCAATGTGTTCTTGTTTCCATCAAATACAAAACCATTGCGAAAATCTTCAAT
>JAFQOX010000052.1 GCA_017412045.1 Clostridia bacterium | reverse complement strand
GCGGTGTGAAAATAGCCATTTAGGCTATTTTCACTTGCTCACAATTTGATGGCGCGGGTGCGTCTCCGATCTCATCACGCGAACCTTACGGTTCGTGGGAATTTTGCATGGTATAGTGGGAAAAAGAATGATTCCGGAGGGCTGTCTTTTGGGAGAGATCCGCCGCCCGTCAGTATACGAAGTCGGAATAAACTACGATACGGCGGCAACCATCCGCGGCGATTCGCCGCTAAATTTCCGTTTATCTTCCTGTTTTTCGTCAAATTCAAGTTATCAAACACGTCTATTATACGATACGTTTTCAAAAAAATCAATCGCGATCAAAATTTTTTTGAAAATACGTACTGTAACGGCAATTTTCGGACATTGTAATGATGAAAAGAAGAAGGAGGCGTGAAAAACCGTTATGTTAAAACCCAAAACAAGCTTGACTTTTGACGAAGGCGTTTACGCAAGGATCGAACGCCTATATAAAACCTATTATGACGATATGCTTCGTTTTGCAAGGAGCCGCCTCAGGAAAAGCGGTATGCCGAATGATGGGATCGATGCGGAGGATGCCGTTCAGAACATATTCCTCAAGATGCTGAAATCCGTCGACAGAATCCGTGTAATATCCGAGCCGAAGCTCCGCGCCTATCTCCTCGCCATGGTTTCCCACGAGGTCAGCGATATGGTTTCAAGGGAGCGCCAATGCGCCGACATCGGAGAATACGCAGATTTTTTGGAGGATGAAGATTTCACCGAACAGCTGTATATACGGGAGGCTTGCCTTACCGTGTCAGAGACCGTCGGGCGGATGGATCGGAAATACGGCGCGACGCTGATCGCCTATTTCTGTTACGATATGAGCGTCAAAGAGCTGGCGAGGAAGCAAGGCGTATCCGAAAGCGCCGTTTATTCCAGACTTTCGCGCGGCAAAAAGCTTTTGCTGAAAACGATCGGGGAGAAGCCGTATTCCGTGTAAAATTTTTTAAACTGTATATAGATGTAGAAAACTCAAAAAATATCAACAAACTGAAAAGCGCAGAGAAAAAAATCTCTGCGTTTTTATGTTTTATTCCGAAAAAATTGGCAGACTTTCCGTTTTTTTCGGTCTTTATCAGTATAATAGAAAGTAGATGCAGATGATTTTGCCGGAGGAGGTGAGCGGATGGATGATGCGCAAATCGTAGAGCTGTTTTTTCGCAGGGATGAGCGGGCGATCTCAATGTTTGAAAATCAATATAAAAATCTCTGCCTTTCCGTGGCGTTTTCCATTCTTGGAGATCACGGCAGGGCGGAGGAATGCGTCAGCGACGTTTGTTTCCGTCTGTGGAATGCCATTCCGCCCGAACGTCCGCGTTCGTTGAAGGCGTATTCCGTCAGGATCACCCGCAACGTGGCGCTTCATTATCTGGAAAAGGAGCACGCGCGCAAGCGCTCCGCGATTTTGATCGAGCTGTCGGAATGCGTTTCCGAGGAAGCGCCCGATATGGAGGAAGGGCAGATCACGAGGATCATCGAGGAATTTTTGGAAATGCAAAAGCCTCTTGCGGCAAAGCTTTTCGTCAGACGGTATTTTTATCATGAAAACGTCCGCGAGATCGCAGACAGGCTTGGCGTTTCCGAGAATAAAGCAAGTAAGATATTATCCAAAATGAGAAAAGAATTAAAAGGATATTTAACGGAAAGGGGGATATTGATCGAATGAAAAGCGAAGATTTATATCGCGCGATCGGCAACATTGACGAAAAATGGATCGCGCTTGCTGAAGAACCCGAAAAAAAGAAGGCAATGGTATCTGAAAAACACAAGAGGCCGTTGTTCGTTCGCAAAAAAGAAAAGCTTTGCTCTTCTCGGCGCTTCGCCATGTCCCTTGTCGGCGCAGAGCTTTATAAAACGCTGATCTCCTCAAGATTGATCTTCGTGGTTCTGCTGATCGTCTGCTTGAAAATCTTCTGTGCCGCAGAGATCCATACGGCGGCGATCTCCCATCCGTATCGGTTCTATGCGGAATATATGAACGCGCTGGAGGGAGAGGTCACGGAAGAAAAGCTTTCCCGTCTGCGCGAGGAGCGCGAGAGGATCGACCGTACGATCTCGGGCATGGAGGGGATGGAGAGCGCGTATACGAAAGGAGAGATCCCGTGGGCGGAATATGCCGCGTACTGCGATGATTATGCGGACGCAGTTTCCAGAGAAGGCTCTCTCTCCAAAGCGGAGGCGCAGGCGGCGTATCTGACGGCTCTGGAGGCAGAAACGGGAATCAAGGGCTGGTTTTTCAACTCCCGCGGATGGGAAAGTCTGTATACGGGCGGCGCTGATATGTTTCTCTATACGGCGATTCTGATCCTTCTGGGCGGTACGTTTGCCGCGGAGTATTTCTCCGTGGGCGAGGACGGCGCCGCGATCAGAATTCTTCGCACGATGAAAAGAGGGCGGTCTCAGACGTTCGGCGCAAAGCTCGTTTCCTCACTGGTGATTGCGCTTTGTCTTGCCGTCGGCTTCAATCTGATCGACTGTATCGCGGTTTTCCGAAGCTTTGATATGCCTGCGGCATCGGCGCCGCTTGCATCCATGCCGATCTTTGAAAACGTATCTGCCTCGGTTACGGTCGGCGGATATCTGGCGGTCTTTCTCCTTCTTCGCATTGCGGCTGCGCTCATGCTGGCAATGCTCGTGTGCGCGTTGTCGGAGATCCTATCCCGCTCCGTCCCGCTCTTCGGCGCGGCGGCAGCGCTTGCGCTTCTGCCCGCGCTTTGTGACGGCTTGGGCATGACGGCGGGGCAGAGATTCCGATTTCTGAATCTTTTTGCGGGAACGCCGATCGTGCTGAGCTCCGCAGAATACGCCTGGTTCGGCTCGGATTGGTCCATGCTGACGGTGTGTCTTTGCGCAATCGGGATGACGACGGCGCTTCTGCTCTCCGCGGCAAAGCGGATGTTTGTGAAATGAGGTGATAAGATGGAACTTTCTTTACAAAATATAACGAAAACATACGGAAAGCATTTGGCTCTCGACCGCTTCTCCCTCCGTATGACGCCGGGAATCTATGCGCTTCTCGGTCCGAACGGCGCGGGAAAATCGACGCTTCTCCATATTCTGACCGATAATCTGAAGGCGAGCGGCGGAACGGTCGTCTATACCGACGATTCCGGTGTGTCGGAGCCTGTAGCGTCGATGGGGGCACGCTTTCGGGAAAAGCTCGGCTTTATGCCGCAAGCGCCGAGTATGTACCGTAATTTCTCGGCAGAGCGATTCCTTTGGTACGTGGCTTCGCTGAAGGGGATGCGCAGAGCACAGGCGGCACGTCAGATCCCTGAGGTGCTTCATACCGTGGATCTTTCCGATGCGGCAAAATGGCGGATCGGGACGTTTTCCGGCGGTATGAAGCAGCGCCTTTCGCTGGCGCAGGCGATTCTCGGAGATCCCGAGATCCTGATTCTGGACGAACCGACCGCGTGGCTCGACCCAAATCAGCGGATTGCCGTTCGCAATTACCTTTCGCAAATCGCGCTGAACAAAATCCTCCTGATTGCCACGCACATCGTTGCCGACGTTGAGCATATCGCTAAAGAGGTGATCGTGATGGACAAGGGGCGGATCGTGACAAAGGGATCACCGATGGCGCTTGCTCAAAGCGTGTGCGGAAGGGTCTGGCAAGCATCCGCTTGCGCGGAAGACGTCGAAGCGGTGCAAGCGCGCCATCGGGTGACTGCGATCAGCCCTCAACCCTCCGATCCGTCCCGCTTCACGCTGAGGATCTTGTCCGAGGAAAAGCCGACCTCCGATGCCCGCATGGTTGCGCCGACGCTGGAGGATTATTATCTGGATACCTTTGGGGAACAGGCGGGTTTCCAATCATCAATATATATGGAGGAAATTTGAATGAAAAAAATGATTTCTCTTATTTTAGCATTGACACTCATGTTTTCTATGAGCTCATGTAATTTCAGTATTTCATCGGGCACGGACGACTCTGCGCAAAGCACGTCATCCAAGCCCGGAACGACGCCGTCGACAGATCCGGATTCCATACAGCCGGTGGTCGGAAGAGATGTTGCGTTTTACAGGGATACCGTTTTTTATTACGATCAATATAAGCATAACATCAAATTTCAAAATATTGCATACGTTCTTGAAACCGGTTTGCCGTTATATCAAGATCCTTTGTCCACGTCGGCAGAAGATCCGTTTTCGAAAATTTCGAGCACGAAGATCATCGTCGATCCCGTCGCAACGGAAAACAACAAGGGTCAGCCTGTCTTGTATCTGTATACCGAAAGAAACGGGACCGGTTCGGATACAAAGAAGCAATTGATTTCTTTTGATACCGCAACCAATCGGATACGCGTATTGAAGGATGGTCTTGATAACGTAAAAGATCTTGTTTTGTACGGAGACACGCTTTTTTTCTCTGTATTTGAAGCGGACGGCGAGGATTTGAAATATAAGCTCCATGCGATCAAGACCGACGGCAGCGGGCTTCGCACCTTCGATAATCCGGACAATCTGATTCTCGGTATCGCAACCGTATGGAATCATCAGCTGTATTTTGTTGGAAGCGGGAATTTGTATACGGCGCCGCGCTCTCTGGATTCTTATTCTTTATTCATGCCTGAAGCGAGTGCTCCGATCGTTTTCTGCGACGGCTATCTTTATTACTCTCCCCGCGTGTCGAATGATTTGTGGAGAGCGCCGCTCGATGATCTTTCCGCAAAAGAGCTCGTGCACGAAAACGGCAGGGGAATGGCGCAAAACGGTCTCATTATCAGTCGCGGACGATCTGACGAAAACAAGTTCAACGACATCTCTGTCTACGATCCGAAAACCAATGAAAAGGTACTCGTGTACCAAAAGGATGCGGACGTGACCGTCATGTATCAGAGCTTTTCGAAAACCTATATCGTTTTTGACGTTTCCGGTGATCACGCTCTCATATATTATGATATTGACTCACAAGAAGAAATCACGATTCCTTATTGATGGGGATGAATATTATGACTGTAATCAAACTGGTTCATTATGAATGTAAAAAGCTCTTTTCATTTACCTTTATACGCTTGATCTTAGCTTTGATGCTCGCGCTGAATATCGTGATGTCGTTATCCTACATCAAGCCACTCCATGAATTCAATAAAAATCAGGGGATTGAGACAGTATACGAGCTGTACCGATCGGATCCCGATCTTTTTCGCGCGCAATACGACGTGATTTTAGATGATTGGTATCACGGCACCAATGATACGCCCCTCAGCAATTACACCGACGGGAAAGCGTTTGACCGTACGCTTTTCTTTATGACCGAATGCTTTGCAGATGCCGATTCCGATTATCAACGGAAAATCAACACGCTGATCGTGCAAACAAAAATTGCGATGAAACCTTTTGCTCCGGATTCATACAGCTACCGCTATCACAGTGCCATCATCGAAAAATACGAGGCGCTGAAGGAAACGGTCGAAATCAAAAACGAACCCGTATACGGATGGAAAGAATACTTTGCCTATTCTGCCGAGGTTGTTTTCGTTTTGCTTGCCGTTCTTGCCTGCGCGGTCGTGATCGGCTTGAATGACCATACGACGGGATTCGTTTCGATCCGTTTTGCATCTCCGCGCGGAGGCAGAAGCACCGTCACGGCGAAATTGATCGCCGTGGCGCTCGTCAGCTTCGTCATTGCCGTCGTGTTTGCCCTGTCCTCTCTCCTCGTCATCGGAGCGGTGTACGGCTTCTCCGATGCAGGCAACGCCATACAAGCGGTTTTTGATAAAGTGGACGTCAATTTCGGGGATCGTAACGGCGGAGGCGAGAAGTTTGATCTGATGGTTTTTTGTCCCTTGGCTTTGAGCATTGCGGAATTCCTCGTCGTTTTCTTTCTACAGAAGGCGATGGCTGCCGTCATATGCGGCATCTTTATTTTCACGGCTTCGATTTTCTGCCGCCGCTATTGGCTCAGCGGCGCGATCGGAGGAATCTTTATCTTTCTACAGCATCGTATGCATACTTTGGAAACGGTTTCTCTCGATCAATGGAAATATTTGAACGTTTTTTCGATATTTTCGCCGAAAGAATTCTTGCTCCGATTTCGTAGCGTGAATCTGTTTGGCTGTTCCGTTGATCTGATTTGCGTTTTTTACGCCGTATTCGTGCTGATCCTCGCACTTTCATTTTTCATTTGTACGGTCTTTTATCAGCAAGGCGGAACGATACGTTCTGCCGCGAAAAAAACAGCGCTCGGCAAACGCAGATCGGCTTTTGCACAATACCCCCCAAGAAAGACGACGGCAAAAAAATACGGCGCGTCTTTTTCTATGATCCGTTACGAATTCTTCAAAAGCAAAGCCGTCTTTCTTTTGCTTGCCGTTTTGATCATTGGAAAATGCATGGTCTCTTCCCACGTATACGAATGGAAGGATACGGCGTATAACGCCGTATATCGGCGGTATATCGGCGAGATCGGAGGAGAATACTCCGCGGAGAAGGCGAAATACGTCAACGATGAATACGAATTGCAATGGCAGATCCTGATACAAAGCAAAGAGATGGAAGAACAATTCTCCGACGGTTTGATTACGAGTGACGAATATAACGAATATCTGCAACAGTGCGCCGCCGCTCAAATCAAAACGCAGGTTCTGGAGGAATTGAAATTGCAATCTTCTCATTTGGAGCGTCTGTATGCCGAAAAAGGCGTGCGCGGCTCCTACATATTTCCCGTCGGATTTGAAAAATACATCAACCAAGATACCGATTGGCTGCTGATGATCTTTATTTGCGTGCTTTGCTGTAACACCTTTATCGTTGAATTTGGAAAAACCTCGTCGAGAGGCGCGGTCATTTCTCTGATTCAAAGCACGCCGAGAGGAAGAGCTTCCCTGTATCGGACGAAATTGCTTTTGGTCTGCATGACGGTCACCGCCGTTTATGGGATGTTTTATGTGATTGACTACGCAAATCTGTCCTCCAATTGGCACCTTCCCAACATGGGAGAGCTTCTGGTCAGCTACAGTCCCTTCGCCGAGACGCCGACCTCGCTTACCTTCGGCGGATATTTTGCGCTGACGGCATTTTCGGGCTTTTTGGGTGCGCTTCTCATTTCACTTATCTGCGTGTCCGTCTCGCAAATGCTGAAGGAGCCCGTCTTTGTCTACGCAATCTGCGCGACGTTTCTTGTCGTTCCGCATTTCGCACAGAGTGTCGGCGTGGAGACGTGCGGTTATTTCAATTTGACGAATCTCGTCAATACGAACGCGCTCTTTGCGATGTCGAACCGATTGCAATGGATGGGCGCGTTCGGTTGGTTCGGCATTTTCTTTATATCGAGTATGCTTTTGACAGGCGCTCTCGTTTGGATATCCGCAAAACAAATTCAAAAAGGTCTCAAGGGTTGAGGAGGAACGTATATGGAATTATCCGTCAAAAATATATCAAAAAGCTATAAAGATAACAAGGCTCTCCAAAATTTCAACGTGGATTTTACACCCGGCGTTTACGCGCTTCTCGGTCCGAACGGCTCGGGAAAATCCACGCTGATGAATATCATCACGAACAATCTGGCGGTAGATGCGGGAGAGATCCTTTTCGACGGTGAAAATACGATTGCCATGGGCAACCGATTCCGCGCGAAGCTGGGCTTTATGCCTCAATATCCCGGAATGTATCCCAATTTTTCCATGATCCAATTTCTCCGCTACATGGCGATTCTGAAAAACGTCGGTGAAGGTCTTCGCGGAAAGGAACGCCGCGCATTCGTGGAGCGGGAGATCGCGGGCGTACTGCGAGCGGTTGAATTGGCGGACGTATCGAACCGAAGGATCGGCGCGCTTTCGGGTGGCATGAAGCAAAGGCTGGCGCTTGCGCAAGCCGTCCTCGGCAATCCTTCGGTCCTGATCCTTGACGAGCCAACCGCGGGACTGGATCCCAAGCAGCGCATCGTCATCCGCAATTACATCTCACGGATCGCGCTCGATAAGATCGTCATCATTGCCACGCACGTCGTGTCCGACGTCGAATATATCGCGAAAGACGTCATCCTGCTCAAAAGAGGCGTGATCGTTGACCGCGGCACGCCGAGCGCCCTTGCCGCCAAAATCAGCGGAACGGTCTGGAATCTCCACGTAAAGGAATCGGAGATCGCCGCCTTCGGCGAAGCCTTCCGCATTGTCAATATGGTGAAAAACGAAAGCGCCGACGGGGTCATGCTGAGGATCCTTTCGGACGAAAAGCCCTGTGAAAGTGCCGTTTCGGCAGAGCCGTCACTCGAGGATTATTATCTTTCCGTGTTTGGCGAAAACGACCTTGCGGAGCAGGCATGACGCGAACGTATGATAATGCGAGTTCGATGGAATGGTAAATGATTGTTTATGGGAGAACTTTTCTACAAAAGTAAGCAAAAATTCCCTTTGAAAAGGGGAACGGTCAACTTTTTCTTTACCTGAAAGAAAAAGTTGCAAAAAGAAGCAGGCAAGCGTGCCTCTTGACCGCTTGCG
>JAFQOX010000051.1 GCA_017412045.1 Clostridia bacterium | reverse complement strand
ATTGCCCCTCATATGTGCCAAACAAACACCTCCGCTATGTTCACAAAGAGGGTCGAAGCAATATAAATACGCTTTTTTGTCTACTTTGCTGTAATAATACACTGTTCCTCCGTTTTCATAGACAACGCGCGATGGAAGATCAATAAAATCCCTTGTTTTGTTATAAATAATCGTATCCTTTAGTTCCGTTTCGTTCGGCTGAGTTGGATTTTGAGGATTTCCCGTTCCTATTGTACTGTTGGCGGGCTTGTTGTTACACGCCGCCAGAAACAAGCACGAAAACGCAAGGAGAAGTGCAAATAATTTTTTCATAGTATAAATCCTTTCTGTTTTGATACGATGTATAAGAGGTAAGCTTACGGATTTACTCCACAACCTCCACGGGGTCCAAGCTGTCGATCTTGCCGTCCGCGCCGATGGTGCCGACCAAAACGCCGCTGTCCCACGTCTCAACCTGATTGTCACGAACGATGACATTACGTCCTTCTATCAGAATTTTATCTCCGGCTATCACAGCGACTTTTCCTGTGATTTCAAAATCATCTTCTTCATAGATGCAAACGAGCCCCGTGCCATCGAGATTGATACGGTAGATGGAGCCGTTGTTCGTTTTGTTATAGGGTCTCAACTCATTCTTAAACCAATAATCGCCGAGATAAATAACCTCGTGCTGACAAAAATAAATATAATTTTCATCAATGTAAAACATTGCAGCCCTATTTTCCAGACCAGGAATTTCACAATATTGAAAAGTTTCCGTTTTCATATCGTAAACACGAACCTTCATACTTCCGTCTTGATCGCGCACAATGCTATAAAAACAGCTTTCGGAATAGTAAGGGCTATATGGAATTCTTTCAATTTCTTCACAGGAGTTGAGGTCAAGATCCGCTTTCAAATATCCCGAACCCTGATCATAACCGTACAGCATGCCGTTATAGAAAAATGTAGGATACATATAATTTCCCGTTTTTTCGGTCAGATCCTCCATTTCGCCCGTCTCGACGTTAAAACGCAACGTATGAGCCTTACCGTCTTCGCTTCCGTACGAGCGCAACTCAATATAAAAATAGGGACCGACAGCAAAACTATGTCCCCAAACGCCTACAGAAGTCTCATACTCGGCATCATATTCTATTTTCTTATCCATTCCGTCAAACGAGAAGGATACGATCTGCCCGAATCCTGTATGGTAGTAAAAACGGTTATTGATAAAAAAAGTGTTCTCAAAACTCAGTAAATCGGGATTCGCCAGACAATATCCACCCTCATGTTCGCAGAGCGGATCAAAGCAATAAACATATGCATATCCGTCTGCTTTGCTGTAATAGTAAACCATTCCGCTTTTTTCATAGATGATACGAGACGGCAGATTAATGAAATCGTATGTCTGAGGGAACATGATTGTGTCCTTCAATTCCAATTCGTTTACCGTTCCCACATTTTGAGAATTGTCTGTTCCCGTTCCTGTCGTACTGTCGGCGGGATTTTGATTGCACGCCGTCAGAAACAAGCACAAAAACGCAAGGAGAAACGCGAATAATTTTTTCATAGTATAAATCCTTTCTGTTTTGATACGATGTATAAGAGGTAAGCTTACGAATTTACTCAACAACCTCCACGGGCTTCAGCTCGTCGATCTTGCCGTCCGCGCCGATGGTGCCGACAAGAACACCTTTGTCCCACGTTTCCACTTGATTGTCGCGAACGATAAAATTACTCCCTTCTACCAAAAATTTGTCTCCGGCGATTGTTGCTTCAAAACCGGTAATCACAAAATCTTCTTCTTCATAGATACAAACGAGCCCCGTACCGTCGTGGTTGATACGGTAGATGGAACCGTCATTCCCTTTTGTTTTCGGTCTCAGTTCATCTTTAAACCAAATGTCGCCAAGATAGATAGACTCTATCTGATAAAAATAAATATAATTTTCGTCTACGTAAAGAATATAAGGTTTGTTTTCAATCCCGATCGTTTCGTTGGTTATCATTTCAGATTCGCCGGTTTTCATATCATAGATATTGATACCTATACCGTTATTTTTTTCGTCAAGCGCTGTGCTGAAAAAGCGACTTCCCAAATATTGACTGCCAGTCGGTATTCTTTCGATCTCCTCACAGGAAGTAAGATCCGGATCCGCTTTCAAAAAACCTACGCCTTGATCGTAGCCGTACAGCATGCCGTTATAGAAAAAAGAAGGATAGATATAATTTCCCGTTTTTTCGGTCAGATCCACCATCTCGCCCGTTTCGATGTTGAAGCGCAACGTATGCGCTATGCCGTCTTCGCTTGCATATGAGCGCTGATCAATATAGATAAAGGGACCGAAAGCCATGCAATGTCCCCAAGGATTCGTGGAAATACCATAGTCGGTATTATATTCTATTTTTTTATCCGTTCCGTCAAAAGAGAAGGATATGATCTGTCCGAATCCCGTATGAAAGTAAAAACGGTTGTTGATAAAAAAAGTATTCTCAAAAGTAAATCCAAGCTCGGAACTTGCCAGACAATATCCATCGTCATGTTCACAAAGAGGATCAAAACAATAAACGTACGCTTTTCCATCCGCTTTACTGTAATAATACCTCATAGCTCCGTTTGCATAGATAACACGAGACGGAAGATTGATAAATTCACGCGTATAATGACCAACAATCGTATCCTTCAATTCCAATTCATTGGATGGAGCCGGATTCTGGGGATTCGCCGTGCCTGTGCCTGTGCCTGTGTCTGTGCCCGCTGTGCTGTCGGCAGGATTGTTGTTGCAGGCAGTTAAAAATAACAATGTAAAAGCAAGAAGAAGCGCGAAAAATTTTTTCATAAAAAATACCTCCCGGTTTTTATTTTGGCCTCTATATTCCCTTAACAAAAAAAACCGGGAAATATTACAACTTTTTTTGCGTTTTTTTGAAATTCGTCAAAACAAACAAAAAGAACGGATTCAAAATGTCTCTTTTACCAATAGCAACGCGCAAAAAGCCACCGATTCAAAGGAATCGGTGGCTCGTTTGATCGAAATTCAATATATCAGATTGTCGGTGAACAAAAATCAGGCGTCGTAGCCGTTGGGATTCTTGCTCTGCCAGTTCCAGCTGTCGCGGCACATATCCACGAGCGTTTTCTTTGCCTGCCAGCCGAGAAGCTCGCGGGACTTCGTGGCGTCTGCGTAGCATTCCGCAATATCGCCCTCTCTGCGGGGAGCGATTCTGTAGGGAACCTTGACGCCGTTTGCGGTTTCAAACGCCTTGACCATATCCAGCACGCTGTAGCCGACGCTCGTACCGAGGTTGAATACTTCGATGCCCTTGTGCGCGGAAGCGTAATCAATCGCGCAAGCGTGTCCGCAAGCGAGGTCTACGACGTGGATGTAGTCGCGCACGCCCGTGCCGTCCTTGGTGTCGTAATCGTCACCGAATACGGAGAGACAAGCCAGCTTGCCGATGGCAACCTGAGAGATATAGGGCATGAGATTGTTCGGAACGCCCTGCGGGTCCTCGCCGATGAGTCCGGATTCGTGTGCGCCGACGGGGTTAAAGTAACGGAGCAGAACGACGGAAAGATCGGGGTCTGCAAAAGCGGCATCCTTCAGGATCACCTCGATCATGTATTTCGTCCAGCCGTAAGGATTGGTGCATCTGCCGACGACTGCGGTTTCCTTGATCGGCACCTCGTCGGGAGCGCCGTATACGGTAGCGGAAGAGCTGAAGATCAGATTGTGACAGCCGTATTCCTTCATGACTTCGAGAAGCGTGAGGGTGGTGTCGAGGTTATTTCTGTAGTAGGCGATGGGCTTTCTGACGGATTCGCCGACTGCCTTATAGCCTGCGAAATGGATCACCGCGTCGGGTTTTTCCGCCGCGAAAAGAGCGCTGAGCTTTTCCTTATCCGCAATGTCGAGCTCATAGAACGGGAAATCCGCGCCGATGATGGTTCTGATTCTGTTCAGGGCTTCGGGTTTACTGTTGGAAAAGTCGTCCGCAATGACGATCTCATGTCCGAGCTTCGCAATTTCAATCGCGGTATGAGAGCCGATATAGCCCGCACCGCCTGCAAGTAATACTTTCATGGATATTCCTCCTTACAATGCGCAGGGCGCAAATTGATTTTTATTCCGTATCCCAATCGTACGATTGGAGAATTGTTTCACATCTATATGTATTATACCGCAAAATCCGCAAAATTGTCAACCAGTTCCGGATATTATCTTGCAATTTTTTTATTTTGTGGTATCATAGAAGTACCAAGATTGATTTAAGGAGGATTTTCACATGGTATCATTTGACAGATTCAAGGACGGCAAGCGCTACGCGCTGACCTTCAGCTACGACGACGGCTGCGCGCAGGACAGACGTCTGGTCGAGCTTTTCAACAAATACGGCATGAAATGTACCTTTAACTTCTATTCCAAATATCTCTGCAATCCCGAATCCAAGGGTATTCATCCCGAGGAGGTTCGCCCGCTTTTCGTCGATCACGGTCACGAAATCGCGTGCCACGCGTATTCTCACCCCCATCTCGAAAGAATGCTCATCAAGGATCAGTACGACGAGCTGATGACCGACCGCATGAATCTTGAGAAGGCGTCGGGAACGATCATCCGCGGTCTGGCTTATCCCTTCGGCACGTATAACGACGACACCTTTACCGCCATGGATACCGCTTCCATCGTTTACGGCAGAACCACCAAAGCGACCAACGCCTTCACGCTCCCCGAAAACTTCAAGGAATGGCACCCCACCACGCATCACAACGAGTGCGAGCTTCCCGTCAAGCGCTTCATCTACAACGTGGAAAAAGCGCCGTGGAGAGCGGGCGGCGTTCTCTACATCTGGGGTCACGCGTATGAATTCGATAACGAAAAATCGCCCGTACAGTGGGAAAAATTCGAGGAAATCCTCTCCGAGCTTTCCAAACGCACCTACGACATCTGGTGCGCGACCAATATCGAAATCTACGATTACGTCAACGCGCAAAAGCAGATCCGCCGTTCCGCAGACGGAAAGACGTTCTATAACCCGACCGATATCGACGTATGGGTCGCCGTGGACGACGAGCCGCTCTGCATCGGCGCAGGCAAAACCGTCGTCATCGACTGATCTCGCGCGGCGAATTTTGCGCAAATTTCTATAGGTGAACGAAAAGGGGCTGTCCCAAATGCTGAAATGAAAGCATTCGGGGCAGCCCCTCGTTCTATCCAAGCGATGATGCCGCAAGGGCTCAATGCATCGGAATTTCCTCCTTAATGACCATAAAAGCAAACAGGGATACAATCAAAATGAAAAACGAAGCTGATGCGATCCAGATCAAGGAAATGTGGTTTTCCCTTTCTTCTTCCACGAGGATCATCATCGTCTCGTGGATGGAAACCGAATTGAAAAATTTTTTGATTTTCTTTTTAACCATCGATATGCACTCCTTCTCCTGATCAAAGCAACACCCGAAGCTTGGCAATCGCGCGCTGATATTTCTTTTTGCAAGCCTCTTCGCTGATATCTAAAATTTTCGCAATGACTTTATGCTTGAGCTCTGCGTATACCTTCATCGTCACGATCTGCCGTTCCTCGTCGTCCAGCGTATCGAGCGCGCGCTTGACCTCCATGGAAAACAGAACGGAGCCTTCGTCGAAACGGTTTTCCTCCTCCCGCACGTCGTGATCGGCGCAGTCCAGAGAACGCCTGCGGTAAACGTCAATGGAAAGATTTCTGGCGATGGAAAGGATCCATGCGCGGGCGTTCGTCCCCTTCTCGTAGGAGGACGCCTTCTCCATAATTTTCACATACGTCTCCTGCACGATGTCATCCGAGAGAGAGAAATCCCGCAGAACCGCGTATGCAACCGCATAGATCTGGCGGTTCATGTATTTATGAATGACCCGCAGGGCATCGTGATCGCCATCGGCAATCTTCAGGATCGATTTTTCACATTCCGCATTTTCAAACAGCTTTTCCAGATCCACGGCAGCAGCGCCTCCTTTCCTGACTTTTGTTTTATTATACCATAATCTCGCGGAAAATGCAAGCGTTTATTTTATTTGATGCAGGGCAACAGCATTTACTTTTTTAAGATAAATTCTTGTTTAGTGGGTTCTCTCTCCCTCCGTCAACCATGCGGTTGACACCTCCTACATTATGCTTCGCATAATGTGCAGAGGGAGGTAATGTGTTCTTGTTTCCATCAAATACAAAACCATTGCGAAAATCTTCAATTTGGAATAAATTTGTTTTTTTTCGTGGAAAAAGCCGAATGCCTCCCTCTGACGAGGGAGGTGGATTGCCTTCAGGCAAGACGGAGGGAGAGACCCTTTCAAACAAGAATTTAT
>JAFQOX010000050.1 GCA_017412045.1 Clostridia bacterium | reverse complement strand
GTCCAGCGGCACGCTGGTTTGCTTCTTTTTGGTGCTTTTTCTTTCAAACAAAGAAAAAGCACGTCGTTTCCCCTTTTCAAAGGGAATTTTTGCTTACTTTTGTAGAAAAGTTCTCCCATAAACAATCATTTACCGTTCCAAACACAAAAAAGCAACCGCCTCCGCTCTGAAAAAATCGTTTTCCCTATGGATATGAGCGCCATGATATGATATAATGGTAGCAAATTCAATTTTTCGGAGGAAGCTATGCAATCCATTCTGATCACAGGCGCATCGGGCGGTATGGGAAAGAGCGCCGCCGCGCATTTCAAAAGCAGGGGCTACCGCGTTTTCGCGCTTGACAAAAGCCCCGTCACGGCGGAAGCAAATCTGATCCCCGTCACGGCGGACGTCACCGACCCCGAAAGCGTGAAAAACGCGGTTCGGACCGTGCGCGAACATACCGATACGCTCTTTGCCATCATCCATTTCGCGGGAATCTATATGCTGGACTCTCTCGCGGAAATCCCGCCCGAGGATTTCCGTAGGGCATTCGACGTCAACGTGCTCGGTGCGTTTCTCGTCAATCGGGAATTTCTGCCTCTTCTGAAAAGAGGAAGCCGCATTCTCATTACGACCAGCGAGCTTGCACCCCTTGATCCTCTGCCCTTCACGGGATTGTACGCCGTCACCAAGCGCGCGCTGGATGCCTACGCCTATTCTCTCGCCATGGAATTGCAGCTCCTCGGCGTTTCGGTCTCCGTCCTTCGCGCGGGCGCGGTGGATACGGGTATGCTCGGTGTTTCCACGGAGGCGCTTGACCGCTTCACGAAGCATACGGCACTCTATTCCTGCAATGCCGAACGCTTCAAAAGCATCGTGGACGGCGTGGAGGCGAAAAAAATTCCGCCCGAAGCCATCGCGCGGAAAGCAGAGAGGATCCTTTCCGGAAAGAATCCCCGCTTCGTTAATCATATCAACCGAAATCCCCTGCTCCTGCTTCTGAATGCGCTTCCGAAGCGCGCGCAGCTTGCCATCATACGCAAGATACTGTTATGAATTCGGAATTCGGAATTCGGAATGCGGAATGCAGAATGCGGAGAGAAACGGCGTTTATTTTTAGATAAATTCTTGTTTATAGTCCCGTTTACGCACAAAAATTAGATTCGCTTGTAGGGACCGGCGTCCTCGACGGTCCACGTAAAAATGAAATATTTTTACAAAATCATATCGGTGAATTGTAACATTCTACAAATCACAAGCGCAATTTTTGTTTGTATTCACGGACCGTCGGGGACGCCGGTCCCTACATTGGGGCGAATCTCATGTTCGCTTTTCTACGGAACATCTCCGCTAAACAAGAATTTATCATTGATTTTTATAAAAAGTAAATGCCGTTGCCCCGTTTTGATCCGCAAGGATCAGAGCGTCAAAAGAGCGTGCATCCGATCTTTTTGAAATAGGCGATCCGCGCGTCGATGACCTCCTCGGGGACGCCGAGATATTTTGCAAGACACGCCTTGCACATATATTCCGAGGCATCGCGGTAGATCAGACGGCGGTAAACGGCGATCTCGTCGTGAGATAAATGCTTTTCGCATTGCGTACAGTCAGCCACGTTTATTTCACCTTGACGAGCGTGCCCGTCAGCACTCTGCAATCGCCCGCGGGAACGCGGACCTCCACGTATTCCTTCTTTACGCCGAGATGCTCGCCCGTGAAGGCATCCGTCACGTCGAAGCCCCAGCCGCAGAGCGGATCGAGACCGATCTCGTAATAGGGGATCATGAAGGTCTTTTCGGATTCGTAGGTATTGAAGAAGCCGAACGCCACCTTGCCGCCGCTCAGATGGCGGAAGGTCAGGAGCGCTTCCTTGTGACCCGTGTTTTCGCTGATGAAAAGGGGCGGACGGGTATCCTCGTCCTGGTTGATGGCGATCAGCGCGGGATTCAGCAGGAGCTTTTTCGTCTCCTCGTCCATATTGCGGACGTCACAGCCGATCATGAGGGGAGACATCATCATGCACCAGAGCGCGAAATGATAGCGGTACTGTCCCTCGGTACAGCCGTTATAACCGCAGTTGTCGCCTACGTT
The DNA here is from genome assembly GCA_017412045.1 of Clostridia bacterium. Classification (GTDB taxonomy): domain Bacteria; phylum Bacillota; class Clostridia; order Oscillospirales; family CAG-272; genus QALR01. The sequence goes on along the minus strand of JAFQOX010000050.1, from coordinate 1,731 downwards.
TCCCTTGCCCTTCATGCCGACGACGAGCATATCAATATCGTTGAAGCATCCCGCGGCAGAATACGCGAGCTTGTCCTTCTGGCTCTCGGACAGGCGGCGGATCGAAGCGAACGAGTCGAAGATATCGCCCGTGGAGCGGTACATATCCACGCCGCAGGCGCGCGCCCACGTTTCGACGTGCGCGTTGCCCCAATTGCAGGCGGAAAAGAGAATGTCTCTGTCCTGCGCCTTGAGCGCGAGTGCCATACGGTTATAGGAAAGGTGGCTGGGCATGGACGGATGGAAGCAGTTATCGTATTTCAGAAAATCGATGCCGACCTCCGCGAAAAATTTCGCGTCGTCGAATTCGTGTCCCCAGCTTCCGGGATAGCCCGCGCAGGTCTTGACGCCGCAGCAGGAATACATACCGAATTTGAGTCCCTTGCTGTGAACGTAGTCCGCGACCGCCTTCATACCGTTCGGGAATTTTGCGGGATCGGCGACGAGAGAGCCGTTCTCGTCACGCTCGCGCAGACTCCAGCAGTCGTCGATCACGAGATATTCGTAGCCCGCGTCGCGAAGTCCCGTTTCCACCATCGCGTCCGCCGTTTCGCGGATGAGCACCTCATTGATATCCGCGCCGAAGGTGTTCCAAGAGTTCCAACCCATAGGGGGTGTTTTTGCCAACATAAAAGGATCCTCCTTATCGTATAAAAAATTTACAGTTTTATTTTTACAGAAAATTACGAAAAAGTCAAGCGCGGCGGAGAATTTTTCAAAAATTATCTTGATTTCCGCGCTTCGATTCGGTATACTGAAATTATCAATCCATCAAAGGAGAATATATCATGGAAAGACCGGATAAAATCAACTATTATTTAGATATTGCGGAAACCGTCTCCCGAAGAAGCACCTGCCTGCGCAAGCATTACGGCGCGATCATCGTCAAAAACGACGTCATCGTCGCCACGGGCTACAACGGCGCGCCCAGAGGCAGAAAGAACTGCTCCGACGTCAATTACTGTATGCGCGACGCGCTCGGCATTCCCCGCGGCGAGCGCTACGAGATGTGCCGCGCCGTCCACGCGGAGGCGAACGCCATCATCGCCGCAGACCGCGACAAAATGCTCGGCTCCACGCTCTATATGTCCTGCATCGATCCCAAGACCGATTCTCTGGTCGGCGGCGTCTGCTCCTGCATGATGTGCAAGCGTATGGTCATCAACGCGGGCATCAAGGAAGTCATCGTCCGCGAAACCGAAACGGAATACACGGTCTACGACGTCGCCGACTGGATCGAGAACGACGACAGCATGAGCGGTAAATTCGGATATTGAGGCGCGCTGACATAACGTGAGTTTAATGAAAAATCGGAAAGATAAATTCTTGTTTGCGCCAGAGGCGCAAACAAATGCGGAATTCGGAATTAGGAATTAGAAATTCGGGGTGGTTAAACAAATGCGGAATTCGGAGGGGTCAAACGAATGGTTTGGTAAAATCCTGTTTGAAGGTTCGTTAACACATCTCTTGATGCACGGAAAGCACAGATTCTGTCAGCCTTCCCTTGGTGAAGGCTCAGACTGTCGAAAAAGCCATGTAGAAAATTCAAAAATAAAAAATTGCACAAAGCAGGGAAGGCTCCCTCTGCACATTATGCGAAGCATAATGTAGGGAGCTGGATTTTGCGAAGCAAAAGACTGAGGGAGAGTGCGTGATTCAAGAATTTTGGATTGGATTTGTCTGCTTGCAAGT
>JAFQOX010000049.1 GCA_017412045.1 Clostridia bacterium | reverse complement strand
TGTTTACGCACTCTCCCTCAGTCTTTTGCTTCGCAAAATCCAGCTCCTACATTATGCTTCGCATAATGTGCAGAGGGAGCCTTTCCAGCTTTGTGCAACTTTTTATTTTTGAATTTTCTACATGGCTTTTTCGACAGTCTGAAAAAAACCCGACTTCATCCGAAGTCGGGTTTTTTGATTCTTGCGTGAATCAGCAGATATTGTTTGCGATGTCGTAGAGACGCTGCATATCGGCGAGGAGCTTTTCGCAACGGGCTTCCATCCACGCCTTGTCCTCTGCGGAGAGAGCCGCGTATTCTTCATCGGTCATTTTCTTTTTGAACATACGGTCAACGAGGAGAGCCTCCTTGATGTTCTTGTAGCCGATCTTGCCGTCCTCCTTGCAGATAACGATGTCGGATTTGCCTTCGAAGAGGTACTGGATTGCAGTATAACCCATTTCGGAAGCGAGCAGTCTGTCCTGGAGGGTGGGCTTACCGCCGCGCTGGATGTGAGCGAGTCTTGCGAACTTGGTTTCGATGTCGGTCTTTTCCTGGATCTTCTTCGCGAGCTTTTCCGCGTAGCCTACGAGACCCTCGGAAACGACGACGATGAAGGAACGCTTGCCCTGCGCCTTCTGCGCGATGATCTTTTCGATGGCTGCGTCTTCGTCGAAGGGGATCTCGGGGATCGCGATCGCGGAAGCGCCGCTTGCGATACCGGTGCGCAGAGCGATATTGCCGGACCAGCGGCCCATAACCTCGATCACGTTGCAGCGCGCGTGGGATTCGCAGGTGTCACGGAGGTTGTCGATCATGTTCATCGCGGTATTCATGGCGGTGTCGAAGCCGATGGTAACGTCGGTGGAGGTAACGTCGTTGTCGATCGTGCCGGGAATGCCGATGGTGGGAATGCCGTGGTGGGAAAGGTCGGTCGCGCCGCGGAAGGTGCCGTCGCCGCCGATGGCGATGACGCCGTCGATTCTTCTTCTCTTGCAGTTTTCGATAACCTTGGCCATGCCCTCGGGCGTCTTGAATTCGTCGCAACGGGCGGTGAAGAGGTAGGTACCGCTTCGGTTGATGATGTTGCAAAGCTCTCTGGGAGATTTGTAGAGCTTCATGTTGGCATCGATCAAACCCTGATAGCCTTCAAAAACGCCGTAAACCTCAACGCCTTTGTCGAGAGCCGCTCTTGCCGCCGCGCGGATCGCCGCGTTCATGCCGGGCGCGTCGCCGCCGGATGTCAGAATCGCGATTCTGCGCAGTTTCTTTTGTGTGTTAGTCGTGGTAGCCATAAATGATACTTCCTTTTTTATTTAATTTTTAATTTCATCAGCTTTTCGTTACCTTGCCGCCGGAGAGAAAGGCAAGCGCGCGCGGGATCGCGTCCTTGGCGTTGTACCAGGGCTCCTTGTCGTAACGGTAATCGAACTTCTTGCAGAACCACGTGACGTCGCCGCCCAGCTCAGAGATATAGGCTCTTTCAATCTCTCTTGCGGTTTTGAAATATTCGGAGAAATCCTTTTTGGAGAGCTTGCTTCTGCCGTATTCCAGAAGCTCCCTGTAATGCGGTAAGCAGAAATATTTCTGATTTTTGAATTTTTCACGGAATTCGTAATCGGTCTCCCAAAGGTAGACCATATTATCGAACATTTTGGCGAGAGAATCCTCCATGCGTTCGCAGATGTAGCAGGTCTCGTCCAGCGCTTTGAGCTTGCCCTGCTCCTTCTCGCCCTTGCCGTCGAAGAGCGTACCGCCCTCGAAGATCTTCTTTTCGATTTCGGCGAGGTGGCTCTCGAGGATCAGCGCGAGTCCGAGACGGTTGCCGTTTTCGTACAGCTTCTCGAAATGGTGCTTGCAGAAGCCCTTTTTGTTCGTCTGGATGCGGATATCGGGCTCCATCATGGATGCGCCCATGATGATCTCCAGCTCGTTGCGCTCCAGCATATCGCGGAGCAGACAGAAGGGGCACTCGCAGGAATCACCGTCCACGGCGTTCTCAAACGCCTCGTTGATCGGTATGGTATAAATTTTTTCAGCCACGGCGTTATCCTTTCGCCTCGTCCATGAGATCGAGGTAAGCGATATAGGGCTTGTGGTCGGAGAGGATCAGCTCGGGAATTTCAACGGCTTCCACCTTGAAATGGTGGCTGACGAAGATGAAGTCGAGCTTCTGATGGGTAGACGGGGGGTATTTGGGGAACATTTCCGCCTTGCAGGGCCATGTGAAAACGCTCTTGTCGGGATATACCTCGAAGGTATCCTGAAGCGTATTCATCAGAGGCTTCATGATCGGATCGTCGGAGGTCATATTGAAGTCGCCCATGACGATCACGGGGTTATCCGTGATGGAGACGAAGGGCATGAGGGTCTTGATCGCAAGCTCCTTTTCCTCTGCGGCGAGGCCGACGTGCGTGACGAAGAATTCCACGTCTCTGCCCTCGATGTCCACGGTGGCGTGGAGAATGACGCGGGGCTCGTAGTAATTGCCCTCGGTCTTGGTTTCGGGATTGGGGATCGGGATGATCTCGGTTTCCTTGATCGGATATTTGGAGAGCAGACCGTTTCCGTAGGTGCCGATGCCGTATTTGTTCGTCCAGGTGACGGCGGGCGCGAACGCGCTCTCATAGCCTGCGGCGTCGCCGATCATCTGCGCCATTCTGACGCGGGCGCTTCGGGGGAGACGGTAGTCCACTTCGTTCAGACCGCAAACGGCGGGCGCGAATTCCTTGATCTTTTCGGCGTAGGTCAATTCGCCGTGAATGATCGGGCGGTAGTCGGGACCGAACTCGAAGCTTCTGCCGCCGGCGATGTTATAGGACATGATTTTCAGTTTCATAGCAAGCATCCTCCCTTTTTAGTTTGTTTCTTCGTCGAGAAGCTCGACGTTTGCGATATAAGGCTTGTGGTCGGAGAGCAGGAGCGCGGGAATTTCAACGGATTCTACCTTGAAATGACGGCTCACGAAAATATAGTCGATCTTATTGTAGTGCTCGGGCTTCTGCGTTACGCAGGGATGGGAGGGATAGGTGTAGACGTTCTTGTCGGGATATACCTCGAAGGTATCCTGCAAAAGCTCGAAAAGGGGCGCGAGGATCGGATCGCTTGCGGGAAGATTGAAGTCGCCCATGACGACGACGGGATTTTTGGCGGTCTTGATGAGCCATACGAGCGTGTCGGCGGCGTTCTGCGCTTCCGCTCTGGCGAGACCGAAATGCGTCACGAAGAAATCGACGTCTCTGCCGTCCATATCCACGACGGCGTGCAGGATGACGCGGGATTCGTAGTAGGCATCCTCGTCCTTTACCTCGGGATCGGGGATGGGATACGCTTCCATTTCCTTGATCTTGTACTTGGAAATGAAGCCGTTTCCGTAGGTGCCGAGTCCCCACGTGACTGCGGGAGCGAATGCGCTGTCATAACCGAGCGCGTCACCGAGCATCTGCGCCATTTTGACGCGGCAGCTTCTCGGGAGCTTGTAGTCGACCTCGTTGAGACCGCAGACGTCGGGCGCGAAGCCCTTCAGCGCCTTGATGTACGGATCAAAATCACGAACGATGGGGCGGTAATCGGGACCCAATTTGTAGGTGCGGCAGCTTGCGATGTTATAGGTCATGAGTCTGAGTTTCATCTTGCAATCCTTCTTTCTGAATATTTTATATCAAAATTTATTTTGCATACGGTTTGCGGGCGGCGGAAAGGCAATCCCGCGAATCTTCCAAAAATAAATATTACCAATGATTATATTTTAGCAAATATTGCTGGAAATTTCAATAGAAAAAAGAAAATATCCGTCGGGTTATAAAAAAATTGCTACACATAAAAAAACGCGCCGCGCGCCAAATTAAAGACAAGCGCAAAATTTCGCTTAAAATAAGTTTGCTAAAAATAAGATTGGATGAAAGGGACGGTCCGGGACCGTCCGCAGAGGACACGTATTGATCATGAAAAGAATAATCAGAGCCGTTTCGGCGGCGTTGCTGGCGATCCTTTTCGTTCTGGCGCTGCCGATGGGCGTATCGGCGGCAAGGACGAAGGAGCTGATCGTCGCGGGGACGCCGTTCGGCGTAAAAATGCAGACCGAAGGGGTGATCGTCGTCGGGATCCCGAACGAGAACGCGCCCGCCTCGTCGGCAGGGCTGAAGCGCGGGGACGTGATCGTTTCGATCAACGGGGAAGCGATCGTCTCCGCCGAGGATTTTGCCGAGCGGGTCCGTTCATCGGGCGGCGCCGCTCTGACGCTGGATTGCAAAAGCGGCGCGGAGCGCCGTTCGTTGACGGCAACGCCGACGACGGATGAGAGCGGGGAATATAAGCTCGGCGTATGGGTCAAGGACAGCGCTGCGGGGATTGGCACGATCACCTTTATTGATCCCGAAACGATGGATTTCGCGGGATTGGGACACGGTATTTGCGACGGCGCGGGCGGCGAGCCGATCCCGCTCGCCTTCGGCAACGCGGAGGACGTTACGCTGACAGGCATCGTGATGGGAAAGGCGGGCGCGCCCGGTGAGCTCAGAGGTACCTTCGTCGGCCGTAAAATGGGAAAGCTTCTGAAAAACGATATGACGGGCGTATACGGCGTGCTCGTGGAAATTCCTGAGAATCTGAAGGAAGAAAAATATCCCGTTTGCAGATCCTCCGACGTCAGGGAGGGGAAGGCTTATATCTTTGCGACCGTGGACGGAGAAGGCAGGCAAAGGTATGAGATCGAGATCTTCGGAATCGACCGGGATGGGAACGACCGCAATTTCTCCGTCCGTATCACCGATGAAGCGCTGCTTGCCAAAACGGGCGGCATCGTGCAGGGCATGAGCGGCAGCCCCATCATGCAGGACGGCAAGCTGATCGGCGCGGTCACGCACGTGCTTGTCAACGATCCGACGAGAGGGTACGGCATTTTTATTGAGAATATGCTGGAGGCGGCGAGATAAAGGAAACAGCGGCAAGGAGAAATCTTGCCGCTGTTTGTTGACAAAAAATTCCCTTGCTGCTATAATGAAAACGATGGGTGAGGCAACTGTAAAATTATAAAAGCCTCCGGAAAGAGAGATACGTCATGAAGAAGAATTTTAATCTTGTGATTGATGAGCCCGTTGCGGTTACATACGGAAAGGTTGGCGACAACGCATGGGGCCATGTGCAGTTCCCCGCAATTTTCAACACTATCAACCATAAGCTCCTTGTTGCATGGGAATATTGCAGTGATACCATTGAATATAAGGGCAATGCTTATTCTGCCGTTTCCGATGACGGCGGTACAAGCTGGCGAGCACCCGATTCTGCAGACAAAATTTCCTATCCGAAAATGAAAAACGGAAAATGTTTTGCGGGATTTTTAAGAAAAGGCGCATATCCCGTTGACTATTTTGAAAAATATACCCCTGCATATACATCCGAAGCCTGCGGCAAACGCTATTTCGCCCAAGACATCAAAGAAATGCAGGACAAAACGGTATACGGCATCGAATCAGACCCCGTAAGCGGAGAAGAAACCCTTTTCACTTGCAAAATCAACTGGCCGTATATGCCGATCGGTGTAACAAACTCGGGCATGGTCTACCCCGCCACTATGGTGTTTTCCCTTTCCCAGAGATGCGGACTTCTGATGAGCGGAGAAAAGATGTATTTTTCTCTCTATACCCACGGCTTTAATTCCGATGCAACCTCCAAAGAGAATGCTCTGCTTCCGTATATGGATAAATATTGCGTATATATCTTTGAATCCTGTGATTGCGGACGAACATGGAATTATCTTTCCCAGATACCAACCAATGAAGAAGTTATGAAGCAAAATCCGTATGCAGAAGGCTTCTGCGAGCCAATGATGGCAAGACTTCCCGACGGTTCGATTTCCATTCTTCTCCGTACAGGCAATAACAATCCTTCATTCATTGCCCGCTCGACCGATGACTGCAAAACGTGGAACAAGCCAACGATCTTTGACTCCAACGGCGTTCTTCCGCAGATACTCACTTTGGAAAGCGGCGTAACCCTTGCTTCTTACGGCCGTCCGATTCTGAAGATCAGAGCCACCTCTGACCCTTCGGGTATAGAATGGGAAAAACCGATCATTCTTCCTCTGACGGAATCAACCGATCCGAAAGAAAGCGAAAAGCCTTGGGGAAAAAGACAGCAATCCTGCTTCTATACAGGACTTCTCGCAGCCTCGGAAAATACCGCCTTCCTCGTATACAGTGATTTCCATTATCCCAATCCCGACGGCGTTCAGGTCAAATCTATTCTGGTAAGAAAAATCAAAGTGGTATTTGACGACTGATACCTACATATCTGTTGCACGGCAGATATCATCAATTCACCCACGTGCTTGTCAACGATCCGACGAGAGGGTACGGCATTTTTATTGAGAATATGCTGGAGGCGGCAGCCTGACGAGCGATCTGTGTTCGCCCGTCTTGACGGCATCGATTGAGAATATGTTGAATCGGTCGGATGCCCTTGCGGCGTTCATGTAAATCGTAAAAATCGTCCTTGCAATCACACGCTTCGACGCGTCGTGTTTCAGGGACGATTATTTTTTATACAATGATTGACGAATCCAAAATTTATGTTAAAATAAATTTTGGTATTATTTTGCAGAATCCCCCAACCTTTCCATCTCTTTTCATGTCTTAAAGGTAAGCGCTTAAAAAACGGGAAACGCCCGCGGGAAGCTGAACTGCACAGCATTTCGGTGTGCTCAGTCCATTGCAGCCCGGACGGTACAAACGGCGATGCCGAACGTGAGCAATTCCTATGGTATAAAAAATGAGAATTCTCAATTTCCGCTCAAAAATTCTTAAATATTTAAGAAAGGGATGATCCTATGTACGACAGAAACGAATCGGACGAGACGTTGGTTTTGCTGACGCTTGCGGGCGAACAAACGGCGTACGAAATTCTGGTGACGCGTTATCAGAAGGCAGTCGTGGCTTCCGCCGCCGCGATCACGAAAAATCATTTTATGGCGGAGGATGCCGCGCAGGATGCCTTCGTGACGGCGTGGATGAAGCTCAATACCCTGCTGGAGCCGAAAAAATACGGTTCCTGGGTGTGCCGTATCGCGAAAAATTGCGCGCTCAATATGCTGAGCCGATACCGCAGCTTCATTCCGCTCGACACCGTGGACAATCTGGATCTTTCCGACGGCGGTGCGCACGATCCCGCGGAGCTGTACGCATTGTCCGAGGAGCGGAGCGAGGTCAACAAATCAATTGCAATGCTGCCGGAAAAGGTACGGCAGATCATTCATCTGCATTATTTCGAGGGGCTTGCCGTAGCGGAGATCGCGGATCGGATGCGGATATCCGAAAGCACGGTCAAGTGGCAGCTTCACGACGGCAGAAAGAGAATCAGAAAGGAGCTTTGCGCTATGGATGAAAAATATACGGATACTCTGGTACAGAGAGTGATGAAAAAAGTGGAAGAACTGAAATTATGGCAAATCCAAAACGATAAAAGCGGATTTGAAAAGGTATATCGGGAGGTGCTCCGCGAGGTCGAGGAGCTTCCCGAATGCAGGGCGAAGCAGTATGCGCTTGCCGACGTACTGATGCGCGGCTGGTGGTGGCTCCCCGGCGATAAGAACGATGCGCTGTTTGCCCGCATTGCAAGCGCCGCCGAGGAAGGCAAAAACGAGGAGGTCATGACCTTTATCGTTGCCCGCGAGGATTCCCGGGTTTACGGCGGTGCCAGGGTGGACTTCATGAGAGACAAGCAGATTCCCCGGCTCGAAAAGGCAGGCTTCGTGAAGGCGCTCGGCAGAGAATGGTTCTGGCTCGGCTATTATCTTTTCCGCGACGGTAAAAAGGAGGAGGCGCTCGCCGCTTACGACAGAGCGGAGGCGATTCTGCGAATCGGTGAGCCCTACCGCGCGCTCGTGCCGTATGCGCGGCAGATGGAGGAGATACTGGAAGCGCGGTATCAGGGCGTCAACCGGGAAAGCTACCTGATCGGCGCCGATGCGGAGGAATACCGTATGATCGACGGCGCGCTTCGCTACTGGTCCACGGAAGGCTTCCGCATGGGTCAGCTCGGCTCCATCGACCACAGCGGCGGTCAGATCTTCCGCAACGCCTCCGTTTGCGACGGTTACTTTTTCGCGGACGTTGCGCTCGGTCAGACTTACCGCGGCTCCGACGGCACGGCGCTTTCCCATATTTCGGACGGGGAGACGGTCGAAACGCCCGTCGGCAGATTTGAAAACTGCGCGCTGTGGGAGGCTCGCCGTTGGACGGATTTCGGTAAGACGGTATGCAGAACGTATTATAAGGACGGCATCGGTATCGTCCGTCAGGAGCATATCACGGACACGGCGACGGATGTCCGCACGCTGTGCGCGTACGATCTGAAGGGCGGCAAGGGACTTTTGCCTCTTTGCGCCGGCAATACGTGGGAATATGCGTCCGATTATGCCCCCGATGCGGTTTCCTGCGAGGTGAAGGCTTCCGTTGCCTACGCCGACGACAGCCGTGTGATCGTTTCCACATGGAAAAATACCGAAAGAAAGAAATACGATGAAAGCTCCTGGCTCGACGCGGTGCAGGAGATCGCCAACGAATATTGCCATCATCAGCATGACGAAACGCGTATCTGCGACGTTTCCGAAGCCATCGCGCGCGCCGAGCGCCTTGCCGTAACACCAATGGAAAAGGCGCACACGAAGGCGGCAGTTTCGGTAGTACGCCGCATTATGGCGACGGACCCGGAATTCAATCCCGACCATACGGCGACGGGACATTGGAATTTCTTTGAAAGAACGTATCTCCGCAAAAAGCAGGATACGCTTTGCGAGACCGAATATAATTTCCGTTGGAGCTTTGAATGGAAACGCGGCTCCGAAGCATCGGAGCCCCTTCTGCACAACGATATCTACGGTATTTTGCAGGACGCGGCGAACTGCCTCTGGTCGGACGAATGGCGCATCGGCGCTTCTCCCATCGTTGAATATACGAAGTGGGACAGAACGGTGAAAACGAAGATCGTCTGTGAGGACGGCGGCACGGTCACGACGAAGGCGGGAACCTTTGAAAACTGCCTGAAGCTTTCTCTCGACGTCGGCGGCATGAACGACGGCTGGTCCTATCGCGGCGGCAAAAAGGCTTATTGGTTTGCCGAGGGTGTCGGTATCGTGCGCACGGAGAGCAGCTATTGCGGCGGCATCAAAACTGCGGTGTACGAGCTAACCTCTTACGAGGGCACGGGAGAGGGATATATGCCGATCGCGGACGGTCTTTTCCGCAGATACGATGCGCCGGATCTGACGGACGGATACGTCGGCGCGGTGGAATATACGTACGTGGCGGACGAGGACGGCGATATCGTTCTGTTTACCGACCGTATCGGCATCCGCGAGCTTCCGCCTCCCATCACGCAGTACGGCTCGATCCAGGGTGAGGTCATCGAAGAAAAGCTGTTCGACGAAAGGAAATGGAAGGAAGGCCATCTCAAATACGCCGCAAATCAGTTCCATCTCCTGCTCCACATGATCGCAAGACCGAGCCGAAACCGCATGGCTCCCAAGCGCTCCGTGGAATTACAGAGCTTCTATATGAATACCATGGAGCTTCTGGGCGAGAACGGCGCGGTCCCGCCCGCATGGTACGGTCCGTACGCATGGGCTTCGCTCGTCAAAGCGGCGGCGCTCTTCGGAAACAAGCAGAAGGAGGAGGGCTACGAAGCGCTTTCTCTCGCGCTGGACTATTGTGAGAAGATCGCCAAATTTGCCCCCGGCGACCTGCTGGATACGGGCAAGGAGGAAGTGCTCGGCGGCATCAAGTACGTATACCAAAAGGACCATATCCTGCTTCCCGACGGCTCGAGAGAACCGATCTCTTACGAATACCGCATGAATTACGGGGCGGATGACGCCGTATGGGCGCTGACCGCACGCGGCGGTTGGGAATGGTTCAACTCCGTGCGAAACGAGGATCGCTTCAAGGATATGATCGAGCGTGCAAAGAAAATGAAATAATCGGGCGTAAAATTTGTCGGGAGTGACCGTTTGGGTCACTCCCGACAACGTGTTTATGAAGCCGTTCTTCCGATCGCGGCTTCTTCGTTTTCCCGGATCCATTCCAGAAGCGCGGGATATTTCATTTTGCCCGCGGCGACGGCAAGCCCCACGCGCGCCACCTCCCCGTTGGTCGGATGGATGGAAACGCCGTTGATCTCCAGAAAGATCAGCAGAACGAAAACGCCGATGCGCTTGTTTCCGTCCACGAAGGCGTGATTGGCGATCAGGGAAAAGCCGAGACGCGCGGCTTTTTCCTGTACGGAGGGATACAATTCCATGCCGTCAAACGTGGCGAACGCCGATTCCAGCGCGCTGTCCAGAAGGTCGGCATCACGAATACCCGGATCGCCCCCGGTTTCCTTTGTGATAAGCTCGTGCAAGCAAAGCACCTTTTCTTGATTCAGTCTGATCATTTCGCAAGCTCCTCGAATGCCGCGCGGTATTCTTTTAAGATGCGCGCCGCGGCAAGATTGATTTTTTGGTCGTCCGTCATTGCTTCCGTTGACGGCTCCGCGCCGATTCTGTCGGGCGGGGAAATGCGTTCGGAGCCGTGAAGCGGCTCGGTCGTGAGATTCTGCTCCATACGGAGGCCTCCTTTTTGAATTGATGTTTACTATATTATTATATATAAAATCCGTGGGATTATCAAGAAGGAAAGAAAAATATTCAAGGCAACGGCATTTACTTTTTTAAGATAAATTCTTGTTTGAAAGGGTCTCTCCCTCCGTCTTGCCTGAAGGCAATCCACCTCCCTCGTCAGAGGGAGGCATTCGGCTTTTTCCACGAAAAAAACAAATTTATTCCAAATTGAAGATTTTCGCAATGGTTTTGT